>NZ_JBHZEJ010000008.1:33972-160904 GCF_042756365.1 Streptomyces sp. NPDC059092 | reverse complement strand
CAACGGCCCGATCACTGCCCAGGCCTGATCAGTCACTTCATGACGACGCACCACGAACGGACCAACGACCAACCGACATTGCGGACACGCCCTAGGGGGTTTTGGCCATCCGCTTACCTTTAGGCGGGTGCCCCATCCCGTATCGTGCGGTTATGGACCCCACGCGTAACACAGCGCTCGAAGCGTGGATGGCCGAACATGGTCACAGCTCCAACAGCCTTGCCCGGGACCTGAACAGGGCACTCGAACACATCACCGGACGCTCAGGGAGGTTCGACGGTCGCACGGTACGGGACTGGAAGTCGGGCCGGGTGAAGTGGCCCAACACGGCGACCCGAGTGGCACTGGAGCAGGTCACTGGCCTGGATGCCACCGAACTAGGGTTCATGCCACGGGGAAAGACCCCGGCCGCCCTCACCTCCTTGGCCCCGTCGGAGGACCACTTGCACCGCCGGACCTTCGTGACCTGCCTCCCGGCCGCCACACTCGCCGCAACCCCCATTGCCGCACGCCTCACGATCGGTACCGCGGACGTCCAGCGCCTGCGCCAAAACCTCGCAGACCTCTGGGAGATGGACGACCAGCACGGCGGCGGCCCCACACTGGAGAAGGCAGCCGTACGACTCAGCGACCGCACCGAAGAACTCCAGCGCACCGGTACCGCGACGTCACGGATCCGCTCCCGCCTGTACGCCCTCGCGGCCACCTTCACCGCAACCGCCATGTGGGCAGCCGTCGACTCCCGCCAACTCGACCGCGCCCAGCGACACATGGAAAAGGCGGTCACCCTCGCGGGCCTCTCGGGTGACGGGCAGGTGCAGCACCAGATTTGGCGGTACGCCTCCATGCTCGCCGGCCAGCAGGAACGCTGGGTTGACGCCGTGGCCGCCTCCGAGGCCGCCATGTCCGCCAGCGTGCACCGCAGAGACCCCCTATATGCCTCGCTCAGCCACGCACGTCTGGCGGTCTCCCTCTCCGGGACCGGCGACCACCCTCGCGCGCTGAACGCGCTGGAGCGGGCAGAGACGGCGTTCGAGCGTGCCGACCGCGGCGAGTGGCGCCCGGCCTCCATGGACTTCTACACCCACAGCGAACTCGACGGCCTCGTCGGCATCACCTACTTGCGGCTGGGCCGGCCCGAGCGCGCCGAGTACCACCTTCACCGCTGTATCGCCGCTCTGCGCCCCGACCAGCACCGAAACCGCGCTTACTACGCCGTACACATCGCCTTCGCCCAGCTTGCCCAGGGCGAAGCCGAACAGGCATGCACCACCGCCGTCAGCGTCATCCCCCCGCCCGGCTCCACCAACACCGGCCGCATTCCCCACCTGCTGACCACCTTCACCTCCAAGCTCAACATCACGGCACCGGGCGCACGCACCACCCGTGAATGGAACGCCCGCACCGCCTGACCCGGAAGGAACCGCCACGTGACCACCGTGGAACTGCGCCGCTACGGCAGCCAGGATCTCGACACCATCCGGCAGACGCTCACGGACGTGTACGCCGAGGCCTACGCCGACCGGCTCTCCGACCCGTTCTTTTCCGTCGAGCGGTTCGAGGAGCGGCTGAAAGGCCACGTCTCCCGCGACCCCTGGGAGGTCGTCATCGGCTGGGACGGTAAAGAACCGGTCGGCTACGCCTACGGATCCCCCCTCCCGCCCCGCTCCCGCTGGTGGGCCGGGATGCTTCAGCCGCTGCCAGAGGCGATGACGGCCGAGGACGGCACGCGGACCATGGCCCTGTTCGAGCTGATGGTGCGCCAGCCGTGGCGCAAGACCGGAACGGCCGTGCGCATCCATGAAGAGCTGCTGTCCGGTCGCGCGGAGGAACGCGTGACGCTCCTGGTGGAGCCGACCCACCCGAAGGTCAAGACGCTGTACGAGTCGTGGGGGTACGAGAACATCGGCGACCAACAGCCGTTCCCTGATGCCCCTGTGTACGCGACCATGCTCCGCATCCTGCGGCCCGCGTAGCCCGAGTCCGCATCGTGGCGGCCCGTCTCCCGCTGGAGGCGGGCCGCCGCCGGAGTGGGAAGCATGCGGAGTCACGGTCAACCGGCCCTCGCCTCAGGAAACAGGGGGCCGCTGTGTGTGGCGGAGACTGTCCGCCCCGGTCACAGCAGCGTGAGCTGGGTCGCGCCCGGCTCCCGGGGCGGTGCCTCGGGAGCGGTACGGATGCGGCGTGCCGCGCCCCGGCCCGCCGGGCCGATGCCGAACCCGTCGGCCAGTTCGTGGACCTGGCGGGTGATCCGGCGCTGGTACCACTTCGGCGCGTACGCCCCGTCCGCGTACAGCCGCTCGTACCGGGCCACCAGATACGGATGGTGCTCTGCCAGCCACGCCATGAACCACTCGCGTGCCCCCGGCCGCAGGTGCAGCACGAGCGGGGTCACGGAGGTGGCCCCGGCCGTGGCGATCGCCCGTACCGTCTCCCTGAGCTGTTCGGGGCGGTCGCCGAGGAAGGGGATGACCGGGGCCATCAGTACCCCGCAGTCGATGCCCTGGCCGGTCAGCGTGCGTACGACGTCCAGGCGGCGTTCGGGGGAGGGCGTGCCGGGCTCGACCGTGCGCCACAGCTCCTGGTCGGTGAAGCCGACCGAGACCGAGATGCCGACGTCGGTGACGGCGGCGGCCTCCCGGAGCAGATCGAGATCGCGGAGGATCAGCGTGCCCTTGGTGAGGATGGAGAACGGGTTCGCGCGGTCGCGCAGCGCCGCGATGATGCCCGGCATCAGCCGGTAACGGCCCTCCGCCCGCTGGTAGCAGTCGACGTTCGTCCCCATCGCGATGTGCGCCCCCTGCCACTGACGGGAGGCGAGCCGGCGGCGTACCAGCTCCGGCGCGTTGATCTTGACGACGATCTGCGAGTCGAAGCCCAGACCGGTGTCCAGATCGAGATAGCTGTGGGTCTTTCGGGCGAAGCAGTAGACGCAGGCGTGGGTGCAGCCCCGGTAGGGGTTCACCGTCCATTCGAACGGCATACGGGACGCGCCCGGCACCCGGTTCACGATCGAACGCGCCCGGATCTCGTGGAACGTGATGCCTCGGAATTCAGGGGTGTCGAACGTACGTGTGGTCACCGCGTCCGTGCCGAAGAGCGCGATCTCCCCGTACGGCGGTCCCGGCGTCCCGGGTGCTCCGGTCCCCGGGGTGTCGGGTGGGCTTTCGGTCAGATTGTCCCAGCGCATGGGTGCCTCCTCGGTAGCACTGACGTCAGAATAGAACACTTGTTCCCTTGATCGCTTCCGGCCCGGATTTGGGCGGGCGTGCCGGGGGGTGGTTGGGTGGCCGCACCCCACTTAAGAACCGAGTGCTGGAGGAAGAGCCATGGCGCAGGTCGAGGCCACGACGGAGCGAATCATCGCGGCGGACCCGGAGACGGTGTTCGATGCTCTGGCCGACTACGAGAACACCCGCGCGAAGCTCCTTCCGGGGCAGTTCAGCGAGTACGAGGTCCGCGAGGGCGGCGACGGCGAGGGCACCCTCGTCCACTGGAAGCTCCAGGCCACCAGCAAGCGCGTGCGCGACTGCCTGCTGGAGGTGACCGAGCCCAGCGACGGCCGCCTCGTGGAGAAGGACCGCAACTCCTCGATGGTCACCACCTGGACCGTCACCCCGGCAGGTGAGGGCCGTGCGAAGGCCGTCGTCTCCACCGTCTGGGACGGCGCCGGAGGCGTCGGCGGCTTCTTCGAGCGGACCTTCGCCCCGAAGGGGCTCGCCCGCATCTACGACGAGCTGCTGGCCAAGCTCGCCACGGAGACCGAGAAGGGCTGACCCCCGTCCGGCCCGGCACCGGGTCTCGCTCGGGGGTTCCCGGGCTCACCGTTTCGAGTGGTCTTCCCCGCGGCGCGGTGGTGCGCCCCCGGCGTGCGGCGTCGCGGGAAAGCCCCTGATGGGCGCCCCGTTGCCACCTTTTCCCCTCAACTTCCCCCCGTCACACTCCTCTTCGGGGGAGAGCCTCCCGCTTGCTCCTGCTCGGCGGCCAATGCGAAGAATGACGCCGCGCAGGTGCGACGAGGGGAGCAGTACGTGGGTGGGACCACTCTGGTGACGGAAGGCGGACCGGTCGTCGAACGCGACGGCGGGGCCGCCCACGGCGGGCCGGGCGACGGGCTCCACGCCCCGTACGGCACGGGACCGGACACCCCCGCCCCCGGGAGGGCCCCCGCCGCCCCGCTCAGCCCCCGCAGGACCCGCCTGGTCTTCCTCGGGCTGATGCTCGCCCTGCTGCTGGCCTCGCTGGAACAGATGATCGTGGCCACCGCGCTGCCGAAGATCGTCGGCGAACTCCAGGGCCTGGACCGGATGTCCTGGGCGATCACCGCGTATCTGCTCACCGCCACGATCGGCCTGCCCGTCTACGGGAAGCTCGGCGACCTCCTCGGCCGCAAGGGCGTCTTCCAGTTCGCGATCGTCGTCTTCGTCATCGGCTCCGCGCTGGCCGGCCGGTCCCGCACGATGGACCAGCTCATCGCCTTCCGCGCCCTCCAGGGAGCCGGCGCCGGCGGACTCATGATCGGCGTCCAGGCGATCATCGCGGACATCGTCCCGCCCCGGCAGCGCGCCCGGTACATGGGGCTCATCGGCGCGGCCTTCGGGCTCTCCTCCGTCGCCGGGCCGCTGCTCGGCGGCTTCTTCACCGACCACACCTCCTGGCGCTGGTGCTTCTACTTCAACGTGCCCTTCGGCCTGCTCACCCTCGCCGTCGTCACCGTGGTCCTCAAGCTCCCCAGACCCGCCGCCCGCGCCCGCCTCGACATCCTCGGGACGCTGCTCCTGGCCGCCGCGTCCACCTGCCTGGTGCTGCTGACCAGTTGGGGCGGTACGGAGTACGCGTGGGGCTCCCGCGTCATCCTGGGGCTGGCCGCGGGCGCCGCGGTCACGACGCTGCTCTTCCTGGTGGCCGAGCGCTTCGCCGTGGAACCGATCATCCCGCCGCGCCTCTTCCGCGACTCCGTCTTCAACGTCACCGGACTCCTGGGCGCCATCGCCGGCGTGGCGCTGTTCGGCGCCGCCAGCTATCTGCCGACCTTCCTCCAGATGGTCGACGGGGCCAGCGCCACCGAGTCCGGGCTGCTGATGCTGCCCATGATGGGCGGCATCGTCTGCTCGTCCATCGTCGCGGGGCAACTCGTCAGCCGTACGGGGCGCTACAAGATCTACCCGGTGCTCGGCTCCGCGCTCGCGGCCGTCGGCATGTGGCTGCTGTCCCGGCTGGAGGCCGACACCTCCCGCTTCGCCTGCGGGGTGGCGCAGGCCGTCCTCGGGCTCGGCGTCGGCCTGGTGATGCCCGTGCTGGTGCTGGCCGTGCAGAACTCCGTACGCCCGGCCGACCTCGGTACCGCCACCAGCGCCAACAACTACTTCCGGCAGATCGGCGGCAGCGTGGGCGCCGCCGTCTTCGGCACGCTCTTCGCGGGCCGCCTCGCCGAGGCACTGGCCGACCGCGTCCCCGCCGGGGCCGGACTGCCGAGCCCCGAGTCCATCACCCCGCAGATGGTCCACGCCCTGCCGCCCGCGCTGCGCGACGGCTACGTCCAGGCGTACGCGGACGCCATGCCCCGGATCTTCCTCTACCTCGTGCCGGTGCTCGCGCTCGGCCTGTTGACCGCCTTCTGCCTCAAGGAGAAACCGCTGGTGTCCCAGAACGCCTCCGCCGCCGAGCCCACCGCCGCCGAGCCGGTCGCGGTCCCCCTGCCCCGCGTCGCCCAGCCGGCCGCCGGGGCGCCGCGGCTGCCGGGGGCGCCCGCCGCGTACGGCCCGCCGGCCCTCGCCGCGTACGTCCCGGGCGTGGCCGTCTGCGGCACCGTCCAGCACCCGGACGGCTCCACCGTGCCCCGCGCCGCGCTCACCCTCATCGACGTCCAGGGGCACCAGATCGGGCGTGGCGCGAGCGGCGCGGACGGGCGGTACGCGCTGAGCGTGCCCGGGGCCGGTTCGTACGTGATGATCGCGGCGGCCGGCGGGCACCAGCCACAGGCCGTCACGGTGACCGTCGGCGAACGCCCGGTCGAGCTGGACGTGGTGCTCGGCGGTGCGGGGCGTCTGGCGGGCGCCGTGGTCACCGCCGACGGTACCCCCGTACGGGACGCCGCCGTGACCCTCACGGACGTGCGGGGAGACGTCGTGGCGACCACCCGCAGCGGGCGCGAGGGCGGCTATGTGATCTCGGAGCTGGTGGCGGGCGAATACACCCTCGCCGCGAGCGCCCCCGCCTTCCGGCCCGCCGCGCTCCCCGTCACCGTGCAGGCCTCACGGGAGACCCGGCAGGACATCGAGCTGGCCGGCGGGGCGGTGCTGCGGGGGACCGTACGGGCCGGGGGCGGCCGTCCCGTCGAGGACGCCCGGGTCACCCTGCTCGACGCGGCGGGCAACGTGGTGGACACCCTCACCACCGGCGCCGACGGCACATTCCGCTTCGTCGACCTCTCCTCCGGCGAATACACGGTCATCGCGGCGGGCTATCCGCCGGTGGCCACCGTGCTCCGGATGGCGGGCGGCGGGCGCACCGAACGCGATCTTCAATTGGGCCACGAGGACTGACCGAAATTCAATGGACAAAGGGTTGTGCGCGGGCGCACTACCTATTAGTTCATTGCCCGGCGCAACCAGTGCCGGAGTGCGTACCGTGGAGGCGGAGCCGCGGATCCTGGCGGCAGGGAAGGAGCCTCCCACCCATGGACAGGGGTATTCCGCCGGGGCCGCCGGAGCAATTCGCGGCGGCCGGCCGGATTCCGCTCGCCGTGGTCGTCGTGGACGGCAACGGTCTGGTGTCGCACTGGTCGAGCGGGGCCCGACGGTTGTTCGGGCCCACGCGGGACGAGGCGGTCGGCCAGTTGGCGGCGGATCTGATGCCGGTGGCCGGAGCCCTCGCGCAGGACGAGCCGAGCGTGGCCCACGGGGCCTACGACGGCCGTGACGACCGCGACGGCCAGGACGAACTGGGGCCCGCGCTGCACACTCTCGGCTCCTACGCGACCGCCGGGTGCGCCAAGCTCTCCGAGCCGGGGCGTGGCAGGCTCGACGTGCTCTGGTGGGCCTATCCCCTGGTCGGGCCGGGCCCCGGCCGCCATCTCGTACTCGCCGCCGACGCGGCCCAGTTCCGCTCGGCGGACGGCGGGGCGACCGGCGATCCGGACGGCGGCGCGCTGCGGATCACCCCGGCCTTCGCGCTGCACACGGAGTTCCCCGACGCAGACCGGCTGGCGAGAAGGCTGCCGGACATCCTGCCGAACATGGGACCCGCGGCAGCCGGCCGCATCGTCTCCCAGGTCCTCGAACTCGGCTATCCCGTGCTGGAGTTCAGTCATCACGAACGGGTCCCCGTCACCCCCGACTGGGGTGTGCCGAAACGGGCGCCCGGCCGTCCGGGGCGCGCCGAGCCCGAGACGGAGACGGCACCGTACCGGCGGCGGGCGGCGCCCCGGCCCGAACTCGACCTGGAGTACGCGGAGGTGCGCGAGCGCCTCGAATTCCTGAACGAGGTCAGCGGACGGATCGGCAGCTCCCTCGACCTGGCCCGCACCATCCGTGAGGTCACCAGCGCGGCCGTGCCCCGCTTCACCGACTTCGCCGGCACCCACCTGCGCGCCGCCGTCCTGGCCGGCGAGGGGTTCCCCGACGGGCCGCCCGACGTCACGACCATCTGGCACCGCGTCTGGGTCGAACACAACGACGAGCCGGGCCGCTGGGACGACACGGTCCCGGTCGGCGAGGCCATCGCCTTCCCCGAACACACCCCGTTCTTCCAGTGCATGGTCACCGGCGAGCCCGTCCTCATCCCCCGGATCAGCGAGGAGCAGGGCAACCGGATCTCGGGCGAGTTCGAGAAACGTGACCTGCGGCCCCTCATCAACCACCGCTCCATGCTCCTCGTCCCGCTCAAGGCGCGCGACGTGGTGCTCGGCTTCATGGTGCTGATGCGGCGGCCCGAGCGCGAGCCGTTCGACACCATGGACCGCACGACCGGCGCCGAACTCGCCGCCCGCGCCGGGCTCGTCCTCGACAACGCCCGCATGTACACCTACCAGGAGAACGTCGCCGAGACGCTCCAGGACAGCATGCTGCCGCAGGTCCCGCCGCGCATGGCCGGATGCGACATCGCCACCCGCTATCTGCCCGGCACCCGGCTGGGCCGGATCGGCGGCGACTGGTTCGACGCGGTCAAGCTGCCCGGATCGCGTACCGCGCTGGTCGTCGGGGACGTGATGGGCCACGGCCTCAACTCGGCGGCGATGATGGGCCAGTTGCGTACCGCCGTCCAGACGATGGCCACCATGGAGATGCCACCCGCCCAACTGCTCCGCAATCTAGACGACTTGGCGCAGCGCCTCGGCGAACAGTACCTGGCCACCTGTCTGTACGCGGTGTACGACCCGATCCGCTCCGAGGTCCAGATCGCCAACGCGGGCCACATCCCGCCGGTGCTCGTCCGCGCCGAGGACGGCAGCAGCGAAGTCCTCGACGTGCCGACCGGAGCGCCCATCGGCGTCGGCGGCGTGGCCTTCGAGACCGTGACCGTACGGATCCGTCCCGGCGACCGGCTGGTGCTCTGCACCGACGGCCTGGTCGAGGTGCGCGGGGAGGACATCGGGGACGGACTCGCGGCGCTCTGCGCCTCCGCCGCCCATCCCGCCGCCTCGATGAACGACGCCTGCGACACGATCATCCGCGCCCTGAACACCCGCGGCGGGCGCAAGGACGACGTGGCACTGCTGATGTCCAGGCTCAACGGCATCCCGGCCGACGACGTGGTGGAGTACGAACTCGCCCTGGACCCGCGCGAGGTGGGGCGCGCCCGGCGGCTGGTACGCGACCGGCTCCTCGACTGGGGCCTGCCCGGCACGGTGGTGGACACGGCCGAACTGATGGTCAGCGAGCTGGTCACCAACGCCGTGAACCATGCCCGCTCCCACCGGGTCGTGCTGCGGCTGGTCCGTACGGACGCCCTGCTGTGCGAGGTCCTCGACGACGAGCCCGCGCCCGCCACCCTGCTCAGCGCGGGCCGCTCGGACGAGTTCGGCCGCGGACTGCGGGTGGTGAGCGCACTGGCCCGCGAGTGGGGCAGCAGCAGTTCGGCACACGGCAAGACGGTCTGGTTCGAACAGGCACTTCCGCGCACGGCGTGTGTCCGTGCGAAGGGCAGGTGAAGGAAACACCAGGCCCTCTTGCCCCCCACGTCCCACGGACGGTACTCCAGGGTGCGACAGCTCACGCCTGGTGAGCCGTACATGGGAGGGACCGACATGGACGTGTCGTCGCGCTACCGGGAATCCTGGGAAGGCTACTGGCGGGAGACCTCCGACGCGCCGGGCGAGGCGATCTGGGACTGCGACCCGTCGCTCAGCTCGGTCCCGCACAGCGAACTGCTCCTGCCGCACGCCGACGCCTCACTGCCCGTGGTCGACCTCGGCTGCGGCAACGGCACCCAGACGCGCTACCTCGCGACCCGCTTCGCCCGCGCGATCGGGGTGGACCTCTCGCACGAGGCGATCGCACACGCGCGCCGCGCCGACAGCACGGGAACGGCCGAGTTCGAACAGCTCAATCTGGTCGACCACGACGCCGTACGCGCGCTGCGCGAGCGCACCGGCGACACCAACGTCTACATGCGCGCCGTGATCCACCAGAGCGATCCGCAGGACCGGCCCGCGGTCGCGGCGGCCGTCGCGGAGCTGGTCGGCACGCGCGGCCGGGCCTTCGTCGCCGAGCTGACCCCCGCCTCCAAGGCGGTGCTCCAAGGGGCGGTGGAGGGTCCTGGCGGCCCGCCGCGGAAGCTGCGCCGGGTCTTCGACCACGGGCTCAAACCGGCGGGCGTGACCGACGAGGAGGTGCCCGAACTGCTGCGCGGGGCCGGCCTGGAGATCCTCGCCAGCGGCGACACCGCGCTCCCGCAGACCGAGCACCTGTCCGACGGCACCCGTATCGACCTGCCCGCGCGCTGGTTCGTCCTCGCCGGACAGTGACGGGCGGCGGCCGTAAGGGGCAGGTGTACGGCCGCCGCCCGCACCGGTAAGGACGCGGCTGTACGGATGAGGGTGCGGGGACGCGGGTGTACGGGCGCGGGTGCGCGTCGGCCGCTGCACGTGGGCCGCTGTACGTGGGCCGTCCGCGCGGGGCCGGTCAGGCGTCGCCCGCCCCTACCCCCGCCCCCGCCTTCGCGCCGGCCGTCGGACGGCGGCGCGGGTGGGGGATGGGCAGCGGGAACCCGCCGGAGCGCCGGGGCGTCAGCGTCTGGAGCCGGATGACCGCCTCCAGGCCGCCGCCCGGCGCGGGCAGCAGCAGCGCCTCGCCGCCGCCGGCCAGGGTGAGGCGCTGGACCAGGGCGAGCCCGAGGCCCGTGCCGCCCTTCGGCGCGTCGGGCGCCCGCCAGAACCGGTCGAAGGCGCGCCGCCGCTGTTCCGCGGTCATCCCGGGCCCCTGGTCGGCGACATGGAGTTCCGCGCCGTTGCCGCGCAGCCGCCGGAACACCGTGACCGTGCTCCCCATCGGCGCCACCCGCAGGGAGTTGGAGAGCAGGTTGTCCAGGATCTGTTCGACGGCCCCGGGGACGGCCAGGGCCCCGCCGATCGGATCGCCGAGCAGCAGCAGCCGTACGCCGTGCTGCTCGTACAGGCCGCTCCACGCGTGGACGCGCTCCGCCGCGGCCTCGTCCAGATCGACCGGCTCGGGGGTGAGCGCCGTCTCCTCCATCCGGGCCAGCGAGAGCAGCCCCTCGACCATCCTGGCCAGCCGCTCGGTCTCCGTCATCGCGGCGTTGAGGTTGGCGCGCAGATGCGGCGGCACATCGGGTTCCAGGTTGTCCAGCCGTAGCCGCAGCGCCGCGAGCGGTGTCTTGAGCTGGTGGGACGCCTCGCCGGCGAACGCGCTCTGGGAGGCGAGCAGATGCTCCAGCAGGGCGGCCGTACGGTTGAACGTGGCGGCCAGCACCCGCACTTCGGGCGGTCCCGTGGTGACGGACGCCGGGGTGGTCAGGCTGCCGCCCGCCAACGTACGGGCCGCGCGCTCCAGTTCACGGATGGGACCGCCGATCCAGCGGGCCAGCGCGAACGCCACCGTACCGACGGCGATCAGCACCCCGACCCCGCCGAGCGCGAGGCCCAGCCACACCTGGTGGACGTCGCGCGCGATGGCGTCGGTCGGAACGATGAGCCGTACGGCGCCCTGGAGTGTGGCGCCGTGCCGGACCGGGACCGCCACCGAGAGCCAGTTGACCCCGCCGATCGAGGAGGTCCGCACATCGGCGCCGTTGCCGCCGAGCAGCGCCGCGGAGATCTCGGGACGCTCGGCCAGGCCGGCCCGTTCGTCGGCGTCGAGCGGGTGGGAGGTGGCGAGCGGGTCGCCCGCGGGGTCCACGACCAGCACCCGGCCGCCGATGCGCTTCGCACAGGCGGTGACCTGTGCGGCGAGTTCCTCGGGGCGGCCGTAGGCGAGGGAGAGCGAGGCGTAGTCCGCGATCGACTCGGCCTCCTCGTGGGCGGCGTTGGTGGCGCGCTCGCGCTCGGCGGCGCTGTAGACGTAGCCGAGCGGAATCTCCAGGCAGATCAGGACGAGCGCGGCGAGCGTCAGATAGCTGACCAGCAGTCTCTGTGTCATCAGAACCGTGACCCCGGGTGATCGAAGGCGTGCTCGGCGCCGGCCGAACCCTGGTGCTCCGGGTGCGGATCGGCCCTCACGGCGAGCCGCAACCCTACCCCGCGCAGTGTCTGGATCCACGCCGGATTCCCCAACTTCCGCCGCAGTGTGGCGACATGAACGTCCAGGGTCTTGGTCGGACCGTGGAAGTTCGGGTCCCACACCCGGTCGAGTATCTGCTGGCGCGAGTAGACAGCGCCGGGATCCTCGGTCAGCAGGGCCAGCAGATCGAACTCCTTGGGGGTGAGGATCACCGACCGCTCGCCGATCCACACCTGACGGGTGCGCCGGTCGACGATCAGCGCGCCCGTGGAAGCGGCTTCCGCTGGCGCCGACGGCCGGGCCGCCGCCGGTCGGGCCGCGGGGGCCGGGGGAGCCGCGGGCTCCGGGGGAGCCGCCGGGGCCGGGGGAGTCGCGGGGGTGGGCGGAGCCTGCCGCGCCCGGGGCGCCGTGGAGGGCGGGGGAGCCGTCGGCATCGGGAACGGGAACGCCCCGCGCCCGTGCGTCACCTCCACACCGATCGGGGCCGGGATCCCGCCGAAGGCCCCCGTGGCGGCGGGCGCGTCCAGGGGCGCGCCCGCCGGGGCCGCCCAGGCGGCGGTCCGGCGCGTCACGGCCCGGATCCGGGCGATCAACTCCCGTACGCTGAAAGGCTTCGCGAGATAGTCGTCGGCGCCCAGCTCCAGCCCCAGGACCCGGTCGGCCTCCGTGCCGCGCGCGGTGAGCATGATGATCGGCACGTCCGACACCTGCCGGATGCCCCGGCAGACGTCGATGCCGTCCATGTCCGGCAGGCCGAGATCGAGCAGGACGATGTCGCCGTACGGGCCGCGCAGCCCCTCCGCGCCCGTGGACACCCGGTTCACTGTCAGGCCGTAGCGGCCCAGACCCTCGACAAGGGGCTCGGCGATCGTCTCGTCGTCCTCGATGAGCAAGGCCCTCAGGGTCATGTATTTCCGTTTCTCCGCGAATTCGACCGACACGAGTTCTCCGCCGTATTCACGCCGGGGCGAACACCGTACGATAAATGAATCCGACGAACGCGTTTTCCGCAAGAGTGGGAGCCAGGTCACAGGGTTCGGCCGAATCATGGCATTGCCTTAGTGTTCCTCTAACCTTCGCCTTGGGTAGCGCTCTCTACTGTGTTGAACCAGGTCCTGGCTACAACCGCCCCCTGGGGAGGCACCATGAAGGCTCTGCTCGAACGCGCCCGCTCGTTCCGACGCCGGGTGGATTTCGAAAGCGAGACATATCGGAAACTGGCCGAGGGGCAATTTCCGCAGGCACTCTTCGTCGCCTGTTCCGATTCCCGCGTCATCCCCGCATTGATCACGGGTGCGCGCCCCGGTGAAGTCTTCGAAATACGCAACGCCGGCAACATCGTCCCGCCGCACATGCCTCATCTCGTCTCCGGCGAGGCCGCCACCGTCGAGTACGCGCTCGAAGTGCTCGACGTACGGGACATCGTCGTCTGCGGACACTCGCACTGCGGCGCGATGGGCGCCCTGGCCTCCGGCAAGGATCTCTCCGCCCTGCCCGGCGTGGGCGCCTGGCTGGAGAACGCGAGGCCGGGACTGGCCTCCGTACTGGACCGCGAGCCGTTGGACGGTACGGATCCGGCCGCCCCGGGGGACGCGCTCGTCACGGAGCTGGCACAGCTCAACGTACGGGTCCAACTGGCCGCGCTGCGCGAGTATCCGGCGGCCCGGCGGCGCCTCGCGGAGGGCAGGCTGAAGCTGCACGGCTGGTACTACGAGGTCCACACCGGTGAGGTGTGGGAGCTGGACGAGGAAGACGACAGCTTCCGGGTGCACGCGTGCTGAGCCCGGGGCAGGGGTACGGCGGCCCCGTCCAGCCCGGCCCGCCCGGCAACGGCCGCCACCGGGGCCGGCACGCGGGCCGCGGCCCGGACCGGGCGCACGAACCCGAGCCCGAACCGGAATACGGCACGGTGCGGCCGGATCCGTTCGACGCCTTCGGCGCGGACCCGTACGCGCCCATGGACCCCTACGCGGATCCGTACCCCGTCGCCGATCCGTACGCGTCCACCGCGGATCCGTACTCCGGCCCGGACCCCTATGGCACGGACCCGTACGCGAAGGACCCGTACGCGAAGGCCCCCTTCGGCACCGCGGCGGCCTCCTACGGGGCGCCACCGTCCGCGCCGCCGAGGCCGCCCGGGCCCCCGCGGCCCGCCGGGAAGGCGCCGTCGGGCTCAGCGGCCGGGAAGAAGAAGCCGGGGGCCGGCCGGAAAGCCGACCTCGCCACCGAGATCACCGCGTCCTTCGTCGTCTTCCTCGTCGCGCTGCCCCTCTGCATCGGTGTGGCCGTCGCCTCCGGCACCCCGCCCGAACTGGGCATCATCTCCGGTGTCGTGGGCGGCCTGGTCGTCGGCATGGCACGCGGCAGCACCCTCCAGGTGAGCGGCCCCGCCGCCGGACTCGCGGCGCTGGTCGCCGAGGCGGTCCTGGAACACGGACTCGCCACCCTCGGCGTGATCGTGCTGGCCTCCGGGCTCCTCCAGATCGGGCTCGGACTGATCCGCCTGGGCAGGATGTTCCAGGCCATCTCCATCGCCGTGGTGCAGGGCATGCTCGCCGGGATCGGGCTGCCGCTGATGTTCAGTCAGGCGTACCCGATGGCCGACGCCAAGGCCATCGGCGTACCGGTCGAGAACATGCTCGGCATCCCCGGACTGATCGCGGACACCCTGGCCGACCCGCAGAAGATGATCGCGGCGGCGCTCGGCATCGGCACCGTCGTCCTCAGCTTCCTCTGGAAGAAGATGCCGGCCCCGGTGAACAAGATGCCCGCCGCGCTGGTCGCGGTGGCCGGCGGCATGGCGGTCGCCGCACTGCCCGGGGTGAACATCACCACCCTCCAGGTCGGCAATCTCCTGGCGTCCGTCCAGATCCCCGGACCGTCCCAGTTCGCGCTGCTCGCCAACGGCGCCGTCCTCACCACCGTGCTCACCTTCACCATCATCGCCTCGGCCGAGAGCCTGTTCACGGCCGCCGCCGTGGACCGGATGCACACCGGCGAACGCACCCGCTACAACTCCGAACTGATCGCGCAGGGCGCGGGCAACACGCTCTGCGGGTTCCTCGGCGCGCTGCCGATGACCGCCGTCGTCGCGCGCAGCTCCGCCAATGTGCAGGCGGGCGCCAAGACCCGGCTCTCCCGCACCCTGCACGGCCTGTGGCTGCTCGCCTTCGCCGTACTGCTGCCCGGCGTGCTCGCCCTCATCCCGATCTCCGTCCTCGCGGGCGTCCTGGTGCACAGCGGCTGGAAGCTGTTCGCGCCGGCGGAGTTCCCGAAGATGTGGCGCCAGGACCGGGGCGAGTTCGCCGTCATGACCCTCACCACGGTCGTGATCGTCGCCACCGCCCTCCTCGAAGGCGTCCTCGTGGGCCTCGCGGCGGGCATCCTCCTGGCCGCGCTGCGGATGTCGCAGACCTCGGTACGCACCGAGGTGGCCGGCGACACGGCGAAGCTGGTCATGGCGGGCAACGCGACCTTCCTGCGGCTCCCGAAGCTGATCGACGCGCTGGAGGAGGTCGCCTCCGCCGGAATGCCCAGGATCCGCCTCGACCTGACCGCCGTCACCCACTGGGACCACGCCTGCCGCAGCCAGGTCGACGAGTTCGTGGCCCAGCAGCGGGGCAGCGGTGAGGTACGGGTGGAACTGCTGCGCCCCAACACCCCCGACGCGCCCGCCCCGTCCGCCGCACAGCCCTCCTCGGCCGCCGGCCAGGGGACCCAGGGGGATCTGGCGGCGACGCCGGGACCGACGGCGGAGTGGTTCTACCTCGACCCGACACCGGTCGAGGAGTACCGGACCTCCACCGACCCGATGGACCCCTTCGGCCCGATGGACCCGACGGGACAGGGCGGGTACCAGCCCCCGGCGCGCATGCGCTGACCCCGCGCCCGCCCGGCGACCCGGTCCGTACGGCGTGCCCCTGCCCGGGGGCGCGCCGTACACGTGTGACGTACTGGCGAGGACATGCCCTTTTCGGCGTGACCCCTACGGGGCAGGCGTTCTGTCGGTCTACACTCGCCCTGCCCTCAGGACCGGCGTGCGGCCGCGCGGCGCCGGGCGGAGAACGGAGCCACCTGTGAAGATCCTGATCAGCGCCGACATGGAGGGCGCCACCGGGGTGACCTGGCCCGGCGACGTCCTGCCGGGCACACCGCAGTGGGAGCGCTGCCGCGCCCTGTTCACCTCGGACGTCAACGCGGCGGTGCTCGGCTTCCTCGACGGCGGCGCCGACGAGGTCCTCGTCAACGAGGCGCACTGGTCCATGCGCAATCTGCTGCTGGAGCGGCTGGACGAGCGCGCCGAGATGCTCACCGGGCGTCACAAGGCGCTCTCCATGGTCGAGGGCGTGCAGCACGGCGACGTCGACGGCATCGCCTTCGTCGGCTACCACACCGGCGCCGGTACGGAGGGCGTGCTCGCCCACACCTATCTCGCCAACACCCTCACCGGGGTCTGGCTGAACGGCGTGCGCGCCAGTGAGGGCCTGCTCAACGCGCACGTCGTCGCCGAGTACGGCGTCCCCGTCGTCCTGGTCACCGGCGACGACCTGACCTGCGAGGACGCGATCGGTTACGCGCCCGAGGCGCACAAGGTCGCCGTGAAGGACCACGTCTCGCGGTACGCCGCCGTCTGCCGCACCCCGGCCCGTACCGCCGCGGACATCCGCGCCGCCGCGAAGGACGCGACGGCCCTCGCCGTGCGCCACGCCCCCGTCGACGGCGGCCCGTTCACCCTGGAGCTGGAGTTCGACGCGGCCCATCTCCCCGCCGCCGCCACGGTCGTACCGGGCGTCGCGCTCAGCGGCGAACGGCGTGTCACGTACACCAGCAGGACGATGTATGAGGCCATTCGCACCTTCAAAGCGGTCACGACGATCGTTTCGTCCGCCGTGGAGGAGCAGTATGGCTGACATGAACACCAGCGACACCGGCGACAACACCCGTAACATCAGCGACGTCGGTGACACCAGCAACGCCAGTAGTGCCAGTGGCACCAGCAACAGCGGAGATGCCCTGGACGCGGCAGCGCTCGACGAGGTCGTCACCTTCACCTCCGACCTCATCCGTATCGACACCACCAACCGGGGCGGCGGGGACTGCCGGGAGCGGCCGGCGGCCGAGTACGTCGCGGAGCGACTCGCGGCCGCCGGACTCGAACCCACCCTCCTGGAGCGGACCTCCGGGCGCACCAACGTCGTGGCCAGGATCGAGGGCACCGACCCGTCCGCCGACGCGCTCCTCGTCCACGGCCATCTCGACGTCGTCCCCGCCGAGCCCGCCGACTGGACCGTCCACCCGTTCTCCGGCGAGATCAGGGACGGGGTGGTGTGGGGCCGGGGCGCGGTCGACATGAAGAACATGGACGCGATGGTCCTCTCCGTCGTCCGGGCCTGGGCCAGGAACGGGATCCGGCCGCGCCGCGACATCGTCATCGCCTACACCGCCGACGAGGAGGCCAGCGCCGAGGACGGCTCCGGCTTCCTCGCCGACCACCACCCCGAGCTGTTCGAGGGATGCACGGAAGGCATCAGCGAATCCGGCGCCTTCACCTTCCACGCGGGCCCCGGCATGGCGCTCTACCCCATCGGCGCCGGTGAACGCGGCACCGGCTGGCTCAAGCTGACCGCCCACGGCAGGGCGGGGCACGGCTCCAAGGTGAACCGCGCCAACGCCGTCAGCCGGCTGGCCGCCGCCGTCGCCAGGATCGGCGACCACCCGTGGCCCGTCCGGCTCACCCCGACCGTACGGGCGGCGCTCGCCGAGATCGCCGTGCTGCACGGCATAGAGACCGACGTGTACGCCGCGGACCTCGATGTGGACGGTCTGCTGGGCAAGCTCGGCCCGGCCGCCGCGCTGATCGAGCCGACGGTGCGCAACAGCGCCAACCCGACGGTCCTGGAGGCCGGTTACAAGGTCAACGTGATCCCGGGGCAGGCCACGGCGTACGTCGACGGGCGGACGGTGCCCGGCGGCGACGAGGAGTTCCGTACCACCATGGACGTGCTGACGGGCCCCGACGTGGAGTGGGAGTTCCACCACCGGGAGGTCGCCCTCCAGGCCCCCGTCGATTCACCGACCTTCGCCAAGCTGCGCGCCGCCGTCGAGCGCTTCGACCCGGCCGGGCACACCGTGCCGTACTGCATGTCGGGCGGCACGGACGCCAAGCAGTTCTCCCGCCTCGGCATCACCGGCTACGGTTTCTCCCCGCTCCAACTGCCGCCCGGCTTCGACTACCAGGCGCTCTTCCACGGCGTGGACGAACGGGTGCCGGTCTCGGCGCTGCACTTCGGTGTCCGGGTGCTCGACCACTATCTGAAGACCGCCTGAATCCCACCCGACCCACCCGACCCGACCCGACCGATCCGCCTGAGCCCGTCCGCATCCGTCCGCGTACGCACGACCACCGCCGTGCCGAGGAGCGAGGAACGTAAGTGATACTGCCCATCGGGCCCTACGGGACCTGGCCGTCCCCCATCGACGCCACCCTGGCGGCCTCGCACGGCGGGCGCCCCGAGTACGTGGGGACGGTCGGCGACGAGGTGTGGTGGACCGAGCCGCGCCCGGAGGAGGGCGGCCGGCGTGCGCTCGTACGCCGCCGCGCCGACGGCCACGAGGAGCCCGTGCTGCCGGCGCCCTGGGACGTCCGCAGCCGGGTGATCGAGTACGGCGGCCTGCCCTGGGCGGCGGCGGAGCGGCCCGCCGACGGCCCGCTCGCCGTCTTCGTCCACCTCCCCGACCAGCGGCTGTACGCGTACGAGCCGGACGGCGCCGTGCTGCCGCGCCCGCTCACCCCGGTGTCGGCCGTCGGCGGCGGGCTCCGCTGGGCCGACCCGGTGATCCACCTGGACCGGGGCGAAGTCTGGTGCGTCATGGAGGAGTTCACCGGTGAGCGGCCCACCGACGTACGCCGGGCGATCGTGGCCGTTCCGCTGGACGGCTCTGCCGCCGGGGACCGTACGGCCGTCACCGAACTCTCCGACGACCGGCACCGCTTCGTCACCGGACCCCGGCTCTCGCCGGACGGGCGCTCCGTCGCCTGGATCGCCTGGGACCATCCGCGGATGCCGTGGGAGGGCACCGAGGTGCTGCTCGGCCAGGTCACCGCACCCGACCCCGCCACCGGCACGGTCCCCTTCACCGGGGTCCGGCGGGTCGTGGGGGACACCGACGAGTCGGTCGCGCAGGTCGACTGGGCGCCCGACGGCTCGCTGCTCCTCGTCTCCGACCTGAGCGACTGGTGGGAGCTGCAACGGGTCCGCCCCGACGGGTCCGGCGACGGTGTCGTCGCGAGTACGGCGCTCTGCGCCGGCCGCCGGGAGGAGTTCGGCGGCCCGTTGTGGAAGATCGGTCTGCGGTGGTTCCAGCCGCTGGCGAACGGGCTGATCGCCGTCGTCCACGGCCGGGGCTCCACCGCGCTCGGCATCCTCGACCCCGGGACCGGCGAACTCGTCGACGCCGCCGGGCCCTGGACGGAGTGGGCCCCCACCCTCGCCGTCCGGGGCGACCACGTCATCGGCGTCGCCGCCAGCCCGCGCAGCGCGTACGAGGTCGTGGAGGTGGACACCCGTACGGGAGAGGCGCGCGTCGTCGGCTCGGCGCACCACGACCCCGTGGACCCCGCGTACTACCCCGAGCCCCAGATCCGTACCTTCACCGGTCCCGACCACCGCGAGATCCACGCCCACATCTATCCGCCGCACCACCCGGGCCGCGCAGCCCCCGCCGACGAACTGCCGCCGTACGTGGTGTGGGCCCACGGCGGACCCACCGGGCACGCGCCCCTCGTCCTCGACCTGGAGATCGCCTACTTCACCTCGCGCGGCATCGGCGTCGCCGAGGTCAACTACGGCGGCTCCACCGGCTACGGGCGCGCCTACCGCGACCGGCTGCGCGAACAGTGGGGCGTGGTCGACGTCGAGGACTGCGCGGCCGTCGCCGAGGCGCTGGCCGACGAGGGCACCGCCGACCGCGCCAGGATCGCCGTACGCGGCGGCAGCGCCGGCGGCTGGACCACGGCGGCCTCCCTCACGGCCACGGACGTCTACGCCTGCGGCACGATCATCTACCCCGTCCTCGATCTGGTCGGCTGGGCCACCGACGAGACCCATGACTTCGAGTCCCAGTACCTCCACTCGCTGATCGGGCCCTTCGACGAGGTCCCCGGCCGCTACCGCGACCGCTCACCCCTCCAGCACGTCGACCGGATCACCGCGCCGTTCCTGCTGCTCCAGGGACTCGACGACGTGATCTGCCCGCCCGCCCAGAGCGCGCGCTTCCTGGAGCGCACGGCCGGACGCGGCATCCCGCACGCGTACATCGCCTTCGAGGGCGAGGGGCACGGCTTCCGCAGGGCCGACACGATGGTGCGTGCGCTGGAGGCCGAACTCTCCCTGTACGCACAGACCTTCGGCATCACCCGCACCGATGTCCCGCGTCTGGAGCTGACGACATGACCCCTCCGTCCGGACCACGGGTGACGCCCCTGACCCGGCCCGCGCGGCTGCGGCCGGGGGCCCGCGTCGCCGTCGTGGCGCCCAGCGGCCCGGTCCCCGCCGACCGGCTCGACGCCGGACTCGACGTCCTGCGCGGCTGGGACCTCGACCCCGTGGTGGCCCCCCACGTCCTGGACGTCCACCCCCACGGCTACCTCGCCGGCGGCGACGCGGACCGCGCCCGCGACCTCCAGGAGGCGTGGTGCGACCCGTCCGTCTCCGCCGTGTTCTGCGCCCGGGGCGGGTACGGGGCCCAGCGCATGGTGGATCTGCTCGACTGGACCGCGATCCGCGCCGCGGGCCCCAAGGTCCTCGTCGGCTACAGCGACATCACCGCGCTCCACGAGGCGTTCGCCGTCCGGGCGGGGCTGGTCACCCTGCACGGCCCGATGACCGCCACCCTCACCTTCCTCAAGGACCCCGGGACGCAGGAGTCGCTGCGCGCCACCCTGTTCGCGCCCGAGTCGGTACGCACCCTCGGCCTGGACACGGCGCGCGGGCTGGTCCCGGGTCGGGCGCGCGGCGTCACCCTCGGCGGCTGCGTCAGCCTGCTCGCCGCCGACCTCGCCACACCGTACGTCCGGCCCTCCGCCGCCGGCGGGCTGCTGATGATCGAGGACGTCGGCGAGGAGCCGTACCGCCTGGACCGTATCCTCACCCAACTGCTCCGCTCCGGCTGGCTGGACGGCGTCGCCGGGATCGGCCTCGGCTCCTGGGCGCAGTGTGGCCCGTACGAGGACGTTCGGGCGGTGCTGCTCGACCGGCTCGGGGGCCTCGGCGTACCGGTGGTCGAGGAGCTGGGCTTCGGGCACGGCGACACGGCGCTGACGGTGCCGCTGGGCGTGCCCGGGGTACTGGACGCGCAGAGCGCCACGCTCACCCTGGACGTGCCCGCGCTGACCTGACCCGGCCTGCCCCTGCCCTGACCAGCGGCTGACCGGCCGGTCGGCCGGAAACAGCCGAGGCTCAGGAAGGCCCAGGCCGAAGGGTTTCCGGTCTGGGCCTTTTGCGCTTGCCGGAGGGTGGATGACCTCCCGAGGGCTACTTCACGTCGACGTGGTCCGCCGCGGAGGCGACCGCCGGGGTGGTGAGGTTTTCGCCGTCCTGGGTCGCTCAGCGGGCTGCCGCGGGGGTACGGAGCTGTTCGGTCAGCCGTTCGAGTTCGGCCGCCGTGGCGGGGGAGGGGTCGTTGAGTCCGCTGTGCACGGCCGTCGGGCTCTTCAGGAAGCGCCGGAGCGCGGCCACGAGGAGCCCTTGCGGCAGACACCGCAACGCGGCGAACGCGCGAGGCACCGGCGGCGCCCCCAACGCGGCGAGGTTCCGCCGCATGAGGTGGAGCATGCCGCGGACCGCGTCCGGGTCGTCGGCCAGCACCACCGGGCCGCCCGCCGCATGCACCGCCTGCCCGAGCGGGACCTCGAAGGCGGCGTGCGTCCTGAGCCAGGCATCCATCTGCGGCTCGGCCTTGGCGTTGATCCCGGCGGTACGGAACGTCTTTACGATCCGTTCCAGTCGCGGGGTGGTACGGCCGTCGGGCTCGCCGATCGGCGTCGCGACCCGGCGGGTGATGAAATCGGTCTTGCGGTAGCGGACCACGTCGCCGTCCATCGTGCCGCCGGTCGTGGGGAAGCCGAGCAGCACCCGCTCGTGGCCGATCGCCGCACCCAGCGTCTCCGGGCCGGCTGCCCAGTTGAGCAGGAACAGCACGTCACCTTGGACACCGGCGAGTGATTCCAGCACCGCGTCCACCTGGTGGGTGCGGACGAAGACGGTGATCAGGTCGTACCCGCCGTCCGGGTGCTCGACCACCGGTACCGGCACCCGCCCGACAACTGGGCCGTCCTCCTCGGCGAGTCGCACTCCGTGCCGGCGCAGGGCGGTCAGGCGCTCGCCCCGGGCGAGGAGCGAGACGTCGTGGCCGGCCTCATGCATGCGGGCGGCGAACAGGCTGCCGCAAACCCCGGCGCCGTACACGAGCAGCTTCATGGCAGTCCTCATTCACACGTTCGTTTGATTCATACGTTCGTTTCATTCAAACATATGTAGAGTCCCTCGTGTGGCGACCCCAGACACCCGCACCCAGGTCCTCGACGCGGCCGAGTACCTCTTCGCCGAGCATGGATACCGCGGCACCTCGGTCCGCGCGATCACCAAACTCGCCGGCGCGAACCTGGCCGCCGTCGGCTACCACTTCGGCTCGAAGGCGGAGCTGATGGCCGCGGTGGTCCGCCGCGTGGTCGAGCCCATCAACGCCGCCCAGTGCGCCGGGCTCGACAAACTGCTCGCCCGGACCCCCGACCCGCCGGTCGGTGAACTGGTGGAGGCGTTCGCGGGGCCGCTGTTCGACGAGATGCCGGCCGGCGACGACGGCGGCGCCCGGACGTCCCGGCTGATCATGACGATCCTCAGCGACCCGGCCGAGGAGGCACGCGCCTGGACCGGCCCGGCCGAGGCCTCGGTCGCCGAGCGCTACCTCGCGGCCTTCGCACGCGTCCTGCCCGGCCTTTCCCCGGAGGAGCTGCGGTTCCGGATGCGGGGGATCCTCGCCGTGACGGCCGTCGACCGCCTTGAGGTCCACCAGCAGCCCTCCCCTGGCTGCGCGTCCCCGGTAGCGGGCGAGGCGGCCCGGCGATGGGCGATCACGTTCCTGACGGCGGCGATGAGTGGGCCACCGACCCGGACCTGACGACCCAGGACAGAGGCCGGCGGCGCGGGCCCGACAGAGGACCGCCGCACGGCTGGTCGCCGAAGCCGGAGGAACGTGGAGCCGATGCGCCCCCGGCGGCCACACACGGTGACACCAGATCCATCAGGAAGAACACGAGGAGCACTCCAGCCGACCGGGCCGCACATCATCCCTGCCCGACGCCCCTGTCGAGCAGGCCCAGGGCTGAGTACAAGGGAGACGGAGAGGGCCATCCACACGGCAAATGCCCCGCCACCGCAGAGCACTGCGCGTGGAATGCTTCCGTCCGCTGCCCAGGACGGCACACCAGCGATGACTGCGACCAGTAGGGACAGGGCAGTTGCCAGGGCGACGAGCGAGAGGCGCGTCAAAGGTCCGGAACTCAACGGCCGGCATGGCCCGGTCTAAGCTGGCGCGATGCCCGGACTTCCCACCCCGCTCGCCGAGGGCGCCCGTACGTATCTCCGTCCGTTCCGCCACGAGGACGCCGACGAGTTCACCGCCCTCGCCCGCGCGAGCCGGGAACTGCACCGGCCCTGGCTCTTCCCGCCGGACGAGCCCGCCGCGTACGCCGCGTACGCGGACCGGCTCATCGAGGACCCCGCGCGGGCCGGCCACCTCGTCTGCGCCCGCGAGGACGACCGCATCGCCGGGTTCATCAACATCAACAACATCGTCCGGGGCGCGTTCCTGTGCGGGGCGCTCGGGTACGGCGCCTTCGCGCACGCCGCCGGGCGCGGGCTGATGAGCGAGGGGCTGGGGCTGGTCCTCCGCCACGCCTTCGGCCCGCTCGGTCTGCACCGCCTCGAAGCCAACGTCCAGCCCGCCAACACCGAATCCCTCACGTTCGTACGGCGCGCCGGGTTCCGGCCGGAGGGCTACTCGCCGGACTTCCTGCTCGTCGACGGCAGGTGGCGCGACCACGAGCGCTGGGCGATCACCGCGGTGCCGTCGCGGCCCCCTTCGGCCCCTTCCGGTTGATCTTCATCGTGTCCAGATCGGTCACCGTGGACCGCAGTGACCCGTGGCCGCAGCCGAGCGCCCGCAGCGCCGCCTCGGCCCGCTCCTCGGCGAACGCGCCCGCCATCTCCTCGCCGTCCGCCGCGTCCGAGACCACCTCGTAGCGGTAGCTGAAGTGCTTCAGCGTCGCGTCGTACGTGAGCGAGCCCTCCGGGGTGAACCGCATCTGCGCCAGCCCGTGCGAGTCCAGCTCCGCGAGGAGCCGGGCGCGGTTCTCGTCCGTCAGCCCCTCCCACGCCCCGCGCACGATCACCCGGTACGTGTGCTGAGTGCTCATCCCGCCGCTCACTTCCTCTTCCGTGGTCGGGACCGGTGACCGAACCGGGCCCTCCGCATGCCTTGAGGGCGCAGCGTACGACGGAGAGGATGGCGCGCACGCGGAATTTCGTGGCCGTCGACTTCTCCCGCCTCGGCCGCTACCCGCCAAGGGCGGCAGGAGTGGCCGCCGCCCGCCCGTCGAGGCCGGTCAGGCCTCCGGGACCACCTTGCGGTCGGCGTACTCGAAGATCGAGCCGTCGGGGTGGACGGCGATCAGATTGCGCCCCGCCGGGGTCGGTACCGGGCCCGCGACGACCCGGGCGCCGCCGCCGGCGAGCACCGTGAGCGTCTCGTCGACGTCCTTGACCGCGATGGTCGCCGTCACCTTGCGCAGGACGTCGATCTCCGAGGCGGGACCGCTCATCAGGAGGAAGCAGCCGACGGCGGCGACAGAGACCCCGCCGCGCTCGAAGCGGAGCGCGGGGCTTCCGGTGAGACGTTCGTAGAACGCCACCGACGTCTCCAGGTCGTCGACGCAGATACGCAGCGTGGTTCCCATGATTTCCATGCCCACCAGGTTAGTTGGCCCGGTGGGCGCGCGGGGGAGAGGGCGGCTCAGGCGCGGCAGCGGATCTCGCCGTGCGGGACCATGAACCCGGCGTCCCGCGCCGCGCCCCACTCCCGCCACGCCGCGGCGATCTCCGAGAGCTGTTCACGCGTCGCGTGTCCGCCGTCGACCGCCCGCCGCGCGTAGTCCGAAGCGACCGTACGGTCCGCCCACAGCCCGCTCCACCACGCGCGCTCCTCGGGCGTGGCGAAACACCAGGCCGTGGCGGTCGCGGCGATCTCGGTGAACCCGGCGCGCCGCGCCCAGGACAGCAGCCGGCGCCCCGCATCGGGTTCCCCGCCGTTGGCGCGCGCCACCCGGCGGTACAGCTCCTGCCAGTCGTCCAGCGGCGGTACGGCGGGGAACCAGGTGAAGGCGGCGTAGTCCGAGTCCCGCGCCGCCACCGTGCCGCCGGGCCGGCAGACCCGGCGCATCTCGCTCAGGGCCCGGACGGGGTCGCCGACGTGCTGGAGAACTTGGTGGGCGTGGACGATGTCGAAGGAGTCGTCGGGGAAGTCCAGGGAGTGGACATCGGCGACCGCGAAGCGGACGTTGGTCACGCCCGCGGCCCGTGCCGTCGCCCGCGCCGTGTCGAGGACGCCCTCGGAGGCGTCGACGGCCGTCACCGTCCCCGGCGCGACGAGCGCGGCCAGATCGGCGGTGATGGTCCCGGGCCCGCACCCCACGTCCAGTACGTCCTGACCGGCCCGGAGTTCGGGCAGGAGGTAGGCCGCGGAGTTGGCGGCCGTGCGCCAGGCGTGCGAGCGCAGCACGGACTCGTGGTGCCCGTGGGTGTAGACGGCGGTCTCCTTCGGCATGGCCGGACTCCCTCTCGTGAAGTGGTCAGGCCACGCTACGCCCCCATGTCGCATCATGAGATACGCGTCTTACTATGCGGTCATGTCAGGGTTGAGCGGCCGTACGGCGAGCCCGTCGATCACCGCGGTCGGCGGTGCGCCCTCCGAGAGCAGCAGCGCGGTGATCGCGTCGGCGGGCCCGCCCTTCCCGCTCGCGGATCGGTTCGTACGCGGCGTACCCCCGGCCCCGCGTGGCACGGTGCGGCCGGTACCCCAACTCCGTTGCGCGCCGGTCCGGTTCGCCCCCGGGCTCGGCTCGGGGGCGACTCCCGCGATCCTCGGCCGCGCGCCGGGGGCTGTCCAGCGGATATTCCGGCGGGGGCGGTTACAGCAGCGCCTGCGGGCGGTAGACCGTCAGCGCGTCGATCGCCTTGTCCAGCGTCAGCTCCCCCGGAGCCTCGGCCACTTCACCGTCGAACGCGAGCCGGGTCCCCGGCGCGATGTTCTTGATCCGCACCCGGCGCATCCGCACCGCCGCGTGGACGGGCGAGCGGCTCAGCGGGCCGGCCAGCGCGGCGGCGAGCAGGCGGGCGCCCGGGGCCCGGCCGCCGTGCACGATGCGCAGGTCCAGCAGGCCGTCGGCCAGATTCTGCCGGTGGCCGGGGGTGGGGCCCATCTGCTGGTAGATCCCGTTGCCCGCGAACAGCAGCCACAGTGACCGCCGCCTGCCCTCGAACTCCGCGTCGATCTGGTGCTCACCGCGGAGCACCCGCGCCGCCGCCAGCACCCCGGCGGGCCAACCGCCGATCCGGGGCGCCCACTGCTCGCGCACCCGGACCAGCTCCGGATAGACGCCCAGGCTGAAGGTGTTGACGAAGTGGCCGGGCGCGCCGCCGTCAGGACCCGGGGTGAAACGCCCGAGGTCTATCCGTACGGCGTCCCCGGCCGTCAGCGCCCGGCAGGTGTCGTGGACGCTCTCGATGCCCAGGTCGTACGCGAAGTGGTTGAGCGTGCCGCCCGGGAAGACCGCCAGCGGCAGCGTGTGGCGTACGGCGACCGACGCGGCCCGGTTGATCGTTCCGTCGCCGCCGAGGACGCCCAGCGCGCGGCAGTCGGCCGCCGCCTTCTCCAGCTCCGTGTCCACCTCCTCCGGCGCGCAGACCACGACCCGCGCGAACGGCAGCGCCTCGCGCACCAGCTCCGCCGTGTCCGAGGACCCCGAGGCGCGGTTGACGACGACGGTCAGCCCCCGGCCGCCGGGCAGCGCGGGCGCCTGGGTGTGCGGCCGTCCCGGGGCGGGCAGTTGCGAGCGCGTCGGCACCATCCCCCGTACCGCGTAGGCCGCCCCCACCCCCAGCGCCGCACCCGCCAGGACATCGCTCGGATAGTGCACGCCGGTGTAGACCCGGGACAGTGCCACGGCGGCGGCCAGCGGCGCGACCGCGGCGCCCCACCCCCTCGACTCCAGCGCCACCCCGGTCGCGAACGCCGCCGCCGAGGCCGCGTGACCCGACGGGAAGGACGAGGTGAACGGCTGCCGCTTGAGCCGCCGCATCACCGGGACGACATCGAGCAGCGGACGCTGCCTGCGCACCGCGCGCTTGCCCACCGTGTTGATGGCCGCCGACGCGACGGCCAGCGACGCCACGCCCCGCAGGGCCGCCCGGCGCGAGCGCGCGCTGCCGCCCAGCACAGCCATCCCCGCCGCCGCCCCGATCCAGAGCAGCCCGTGGTTCGCGCTGCGGCTCAGCCGGGGCAGTACGGGGTCGGCACCCGGCCAGTTCCGGTCGGCGACCGCCCGGAAGGCCCGGTCGTCCCAGGATTCGAGCAGCGCGGCGATCCGGGCGCGGCTGACGGCGGAGGCGGAGGCGGCAGCGGTGTTCGGCATGGCACGCGAATACCCCGACGGGGGCGGACCAAGCGGACCGGCCGGACCGGCGGACGGCGGGACGGACGAGCGGGCGGATGCCGGTCCGGACGAAAATCTGGACCACGGGTGGGACGACGGGGTGGCGGAACCCGAGAAGCGCACAGGTACAAACCTCCGTATAAAGGGCTCAAGACAGTGGGCTCACGGGACGGACCGCCCCAATGGCGGCCACGGAGGTGGCACATATGCGGCGGACGGCTCCCGAGGGCCGTGGTCCCGTACGCTACGGCCCGCCCGCCCCCGAGTCGGGACTGCCCGCGCTGCCCGAGCTGACCGAGGCGTGCGCGGCGGCGGCCGGGCGGACCGATCCTGAACCGCCCGGCGGCGGCGCCGTCCTCCGCGAGGCCGCCTGCGGCTACTGGTCCCGCCGCGGGCTGACCGACGGCCTCGACGACGTGGCCGCCGCCCCCGGCGCACAGCCGCTGCTCCTCGCGCTGCTCGCCGCGCACGGCGGTGACGTCCTCATGCCCCGGCCCTGCCCCGCCTGGTGGACGCCGCAGGCCCGGCTGCTGGGCCGGCCCGCCTACCACGTGCCGGCCCCCGCCGACGCGGGCGGCGTGCCCGACCCGTACGCCCTGCTGGAGACCGTCCGCCGGGTCCGGGCGGAAGGCGGCGATCCGCGGGTGCTGCTGCTCTCCCTCGCCGACGACCCCACGGCCACGGTCGCCCCGCCCGAACCGGTCCGCGCGGCGTGCGAGGCGGCGATCGCCGAAGGGCTGCACATCATCAGCGACGAGACCTGGAGCGACACCCTGCACCGCCCGCACGAGACGGTGCTGCTCAGCCCGGCCCGGATGTGGCCCGACGAGGTCACCATCGTCTGCGACGCGGTGGGTTCGCTCCTCCCGGCAGCCTGGCCCATGGCCGTCGCCCGTTACCCCGCGACCCCGGCCGGGTCCGCCCTGCGCGCCAGGACCCTCGACATCCTCACCGCGCTCGGCGCCTTCGTCGCGGGGCCCGTCGCCGCTGCCGCCGCCCACGCGCTGGACGAACCGGAGGCGGTCACGGCGCGGGCACGGGACGCCGCCACGCTGTACGGGCGGATCGCCGAGGCCGCTCATCACACGGTGCTCGCCGCCGGGGCCCTCGCCCGCCCACCCCGGGCGGGCCGCCACCTCTACGCCGACCTCGGGCCGCTGCGTCCCCGGCTGGCCGCGCTCGGCGTCACCGACTCCCTGGAGCTGGAGAACCATCTCGGCGCGCGCCTGGGCACGGACACCCCGGGCGGCCACCGGTTCGGGGAGGAACTGGGCGCCCTGCGCGTCCGCCTGCCGACCGGACCGCTGCTCGGGGCGACCCCGGAGCAGCGTCAGGAATCCCTCACCGCGGCGGCGCCCCTGGAACTGCCCCATGTCGTGCGGGCGCTCGGCGACTTCGCGGCGGCCTTCGACGAACTGCGCTGACCGGGGCGGAACACGGCGCCTCCCGCTCGTCCCTGTCTGGACCACGGCGCCTCACGGCCGGCCGCCCTCAGGGCCGGGGTGCGGCTCGGGCCCCGGCCGGATCTCGGCACCTGCGAGCCGGTCCGCCCCCGGCCCACCGGGGCCGGCCTGGTCGCCCGTACCCTCCGTACCCCCCGTACCTTCCGTACGCCGCCGCAGCCTGCGCCAGAGCGCCGGGACGCCGCTGACCACCACCGTCAGCAGCACCGCCGCCAGCACGCCCTCCCACGGCTCGGCGAACAGCGAGCCGCCCGCCACCCCGATGAGCTGGTACGTCGCGGCCCACGCCAGACACGCGGGTATGTCGCCCCGGGCGAACCGGCGCAGCCGCCACTCGCCGAGCAGGCAGGCCAGCATCACCGGAATCCGCCCGGCGGGCACCAGCCGGGACAGCACCAGCACCGTCACCCCGTGCTCCCGCAGCTTGCGCTGGGCTTGTTCGAGGCGGTCGGGCGGGGCGTTCCTGCGCAGCGCCGCCAGCCAGCGCGAACCGTTCTTCGAGCCGACCCCGCGCCGGCCGAGCCAGTACAGCGCGACATCGCCGAGGAAGGCCGCGCAGGACGCCACGAGGAAGAGGTAACCCATCGACAGCGCCGGGAGCGGCGAACTCTGGTGGAACGCCACCACCGCCGCCGTACTCACCACCGCGCCCGTCGGCACCACCGGCACCAGCGCGCCCAGCGCCACCAGCAGGAAGACCGACGGGTAGCCCACGGCCTGCTGCGTCGACTCGGTGGGCACCACGGCGAGCTGGGCCAGGAGCCGGTCGATCACCGTACGACCTCCGGCCGCGCGCTCTCGCCGTGCCGCAGCAGATGTACGGCCACCTCCGGGGCGAGCCGCGCCGCCTTCCGCACGAACTCGTCGCCCGGCGCGTAGAACTCGTGCGGTCTGACCCCGTCGAAGCCGATCGGCCAGTACGTGCCGTAGTGCACCGGCACCGCGGCGCTCGGCGCCAGCCGCGCCAGCGCCTGGGCCGCGCGCCCCGCGTCGAGGTGCTCGGGCCCGAGGTGCGGCCCCCAGCCACCGACCGGCAGCAGCGCCACGTCCACCGGCCCCACGGACTCGGCCATGGTGTCGAAGAGCCCCGTGTCGCCCGCGAAATACGTCCGCGACTCGCCGGTGATGACATAGCCGAGCGCGGGGGAGCGGTGCGGGCCGACCGGCAGCCTGCGCCCGTCGTGGAGCGCGGGCACCGCCCGTACCCGTACCGGCCCGATCCCCACCTCGTCGCCCGCGTCCACCTCCGTGATCCGCAGCCCCGCCGGATTGCGGCGCGCGTCGAGCCGCCGGAGCCCCGGCACCGAACGTTCCGCGCCGCGCGGCACGATCAACCGGGTGCCGGGCGCGAGCCTGGCCAGCGACCGCAGATGGAGATGGTCGGAGTGCAGATGCGAGACGAGCACGGCGTCGGCCACACCCGCCTCCGGCGGCGGTACGGGGCCCAGGCGCCGGCGCAGATGCGCGAGCCGGCGCACGAACACCGGGTCCGTCAGGATCCGCACCCCGGAATCCTCGACCGTACAGGTGGCATGGCCCCACCAGGTGATGACAGTTCCCAACCCGACCTCAGCTCCGTCCGCCCGGCGCGCGCGGGGGCGCGGGGTCTCCCGCTCCCCACCCGGGGCTGCTCCTCGCACTCAGCCTACGGCCGCCACCCGTCCGGCCGGACGCGGTGCGCCCGGACGCGCGCCTCCGACCGCCCCGCGCGCGCCTGCCTCACGAAGGCTTGCGCGGGTTAGGGTCTGCGGAACGAAGGCGGGCCCCGGGGAGACGGGCCCGGAAGTACGCGGGGGAAGCGGGGAAGCGGCATGGGCGAGGTACGCGTGACGGCGATCGCCAGCCTGACGCCGCTGGAGGAGCTGGACCGCGACCCCTTCCTGGTGGACACCCACGGCCAGCACCTGATGTGCGCGCGCTGGGCCGCCGACAAGGGCTACACCGTCACCCGCCAGCTCTACTTCTACCGGCTGCGCCCCGACCACTGCGGCCTGTGGACCGATGTCGAGGAGGGGCTGGTCGACCTCTTCGTCGCCGCCAACGACCGGGTGCTCGAACGGGCGTTCACCTCCGTCCCCGCCTTCGCCGCGGAGTGCGAGCGCCGGGGCGTACGGCTGGAGACGGCCGGCCTGGACGAGCCGCGCTACGACGCGGCGCGCAAGGCGGAGGTCCACCGCAGGCTCTCGATACCGGCGAGGGCGCGCCCCTAGGGTCTTTCCGTGCTCCTTCAGGGCGGGGCGCGGGGGCCCGCCCGGCGCTGTGCGAGGCTGGGGGCCGAGCCCGTGAGCCGTACGGGCCGGACGTGAGGTGAAAGCGCAGTGCTGAGGACCCGGTGCACGACAGCGAGCGGGCTCCCGACGCCCCGCGCCTCCGACTTCGTACGCCGCCCGACGACGCCCGGTGCCGCTGTGACGCCCCGCGTCGTTTCCCTCCTCCGCTCCCGCCCCGGATCCGAAGCCGCGTGAAGCCGCTCACCGATCCGCGTTCCGCCGTGCGCCGGGCCGTGACGGGGCGATGGCGCACGACCGGCCGGGCCCTGCTGCGGGTGATCGTCGTATGGGCGGTGTCCACGGTGACGATGCTGGCGCTCGCCGGCATCCTGCCCGACTTCGAGCTCCAGTCGCCCGACGGGGACAGCCCCACCAGGATCGCGGTCACCGCGGCCTGGGGCGCGGGCGCCTTCGGTCTGCTCGGCGCGCTGGTCTGGCCCGTGCTCGTCCGGGCGCTGCTGCTGGTCCCCGCGCTCGTCCTCGGCCTGCTGGTGTTCTTCCTCAACGGCTCGCTGCTGCTGATCGCGCTCCGGCTCATCCCCGACGGCCGGGGCGCCGCCGACCCGCGGACCGCTGTGGTGGTCGCCGCCGTGATGTCCGCCGTCGCCTCCGCGACCGCCACCGGCCTCGCGGTCGGCGACGACGAGGCGTACCGGCACAGACTCTCGCGCCTCGCCGACCGCCGACGGCGCAGACGGAGCCGGCGCGGGGCCGACGGCGGGCGGGGCGACGTCCCCGGTACGGTCTTCCTCCAGCTCGACGGGGTGGGCCACCAGGTACTGCTGGACGCGGTCGCCGAGGGCGCCGTGCCGCACATCGCGAGCTGGCTGGGGGAGCGCCCCACCCACCGGCTGACCCCGTGGCGCACCGACTGGTCCAGCCAGACCGGGGCCAGCCAGCTCGGCATCCTGCACGGCTCCAACCACGACGTCCCCGCCTTCCGCTGGTACGAGAAGGACACCGGCCGGATCATGGTCAGCAACCGGCCGGCGAGCGCCGCCGAACTCCAGCGCAGGGCCGTCGAGCGCACGGGCGACGGCGGGCTGCTCACCCTCGACGGCGCCAGCCGCGGCAACCTCTTCAGCGGCGGCGCCGACCAGCTCGCGCTGGTGCTCTCCATCGCCGCCCGGCGCGCCAGGGCCAACCGCTCCCGGGCCGGCTACTTCGCGTACTTCTCGGACCCGGCCAACGCCGTGCGTACGGTCGTCTCGTTCGTCGCCGACGTCTGCCGCGAGGTCGGCCAGTCCACCCGGGCGCGGCTGCGCGGTGACCGGCCGCGGGTGGGCCGCGGCGGGCTCTACCCGTTCATCCGGGCCTTCGCGACCGTCGTCGAGCGGGACGTCGTCGTCGCGGCGGTGCTCGGCGACATGCTGGCGGGCCGGACCGCCGTCTACGCCGACCTGGTCGCCTACGACGAGGTCGCGCACCACTCGGGGCCGCACAGCAGGGACGCCGCGCGGGTCCTCGCCCGGCTCGACCGGTCGGTCGGCCTGATCGCGAGGGTCGCCGAGCACGCCCCCCGCCCGTACCGGATCGTGCTCCTCTCCGACCATGGCCAGAGCCCCGGCGAGACCTTCGAGGGCGCGTACGGGCTCACGCTCAAGGACCTCGTGCGGGCCGGGTGCGGGCTGCCCGTCTCCCGCCGGGCCGAGCGGTCCAGGAGCGGGGCGGAGGCACGTGACGCCGCGCGCCACGCCGTCCTCGGCGCGCTGCACCGGCCGGAGCGTACCGAGGACGAGGGGGCGGAGCCTCCCGCGCCCTCCTCGGAGCCGGTCGTGCTCGCCTCCGGGAACCTCGGCCTGATCTCCTTCCCGGACACGCCGGGACGGATGAGCCGCGAGGAGATCGACCGGCGCCACCCCGCGCTGCTGCGGACCCTCGCCAGTCATCCGGGGATCGGCTTCCTGCTGGTACGGAGCGAGGAGCACGGCTCCCTGGTGCTGGGCCACAGCGGTGTCGAGGTCCCCGTCGACGCGCTGGACGACGACGGGCCGCTGGCGGGGATGGGGCCCGGCGCGGCCGACGCGGTGCGCCGTACCGACGGGTTCCCGCACGTCGCGGACATCATGGTCAACTCGATGTACGACCCGGAGACGGGCCGGGTGCACGCCTTCGAGGAGCAGATCGGCTCGCACGGCGGGCTCGGCGGCGAACAGGCGCGGCCCTTCCTGCTGTCGCCGCTGGTGCTCAGCGCTCCAGTGCCCGACCGCGGTGAACTCGTCGGCGCGGAGCAGGTGCACGCCGTCCTCCGGCGGTGGCTGCGCGAGGGCGGCGGGCCTCAGGTGCCGCTCGGGGCGGCGACGGCGGCGACGGCGGCGACGGCGGCCACGGAGGCCACGGAGGCCACGGCGGCCACGGAGGCCACGGAGGCAACTGCGGCAGCGGAGGCGTCCGGTGCGGGCTCCGGAACCGAATCCGGCCCCCGCGCCGGCCCCGGCGTCGGCAGCGAATCCGGCAGCGGATCCGGCCCCGAAGTCGGCTCCGGCGCCGAGGCGAATGCGCTGTCTGCCGGAGCACGCACGGCCGACAACGAGCGGGACCCGGCGTAGCACGCGTCCCCCGTGCGAGCGGTTTCCGCCGGTAGCAGGACCGGGCCGGGCCGCGCATGGGCAGGGGTGGCATGTCCCAGGAGGTCATGCCCATGCGCTGTGCCCCGCCTCTCGCCCCCCGCGCCGCGGCCGCGCACGCCGCCGCCGTGCGCCGGGCCGTGGTGGTGGGGCTGCTGGTACTGATCGCCTTCCTCGGGATCTCGCTCGCCTCCTGCTCCGCGACAGCACGGGCCGCCGACCCTCCGCCGCCCGCCTCCGGCATCCCGAACCCGGGCGGCGGAGCGGAAGGCGAAGGGCAGCAGGACACCGCCGAGACCGATCAGCACACCGACCCCGCCAGGACGGAGCGCCCGGCGAGGGCCCGGATGGAGCCGCCGGACCTTCTGGTGCCGGCCGCCAGGAGGCCGTCCCCGTATCCGGTCCGCCGCGCCCCCGCGGGGCCTCCGCGCGTGGCGGGCCCGACGCGCTGTGCGGTGCTGCGCTGCTGACAGGACGGGCCTCCGCGCGTCCCCAGGGAACTCTCCCGCCCCATCAGCAGCAGCTTCACCCCCTTCACGTTAAGGACACAGCCATGCCCATTGACGCCTTCGCCGCCCTCAACGCCCTGATCCGCGCGGAGGCCGCGCGCGCCGAGACACCGAAGCCGCGCCGCCGGTCCCCGATCCCGAGCCCGTCCGACACCGCCGCTTCCGAACTCGTCCCGGCCACCGAACGGCCGTCCGCGGACGGGGAACCCGGCGAGAGCGGTACGGCGGCGAGCTGATCACCGCCGTACCTCCGGTCGTGCCCGTCCTCTACGCGGGCACGACCGGACCGCGCCGCTCAGGCGCGGCCCCGGGAGAGACTTTCGCGCTCGATCAGCCGGGGGAGCGGGACCTGTACGGCACGGGCCGCGCCGCCGTCGAGGAGCGCGGCCAGCTCGCGCGCCGCGATCCGGCCGAACGCGACCGAGTCGCGGGACAGCGCCGTCAGCCACGGCCGGACCAGCCGGCACAGCGCCGAGTCCTCCCAGGAGATGACCGAGACGTCGCCGGGCACCGCGAGCCCGAGCCCGGCCGTGACCGCCGTGCCGGCCGCCGCCATCACGTCGTTGTCGTAGATCAGGGCCGTCGGCGGGCAATCCTCCTCCAGCACCCGGCGGGTCACCGCGGCGCCCTGCGTGTCGGAGTAGTCGGTGGTCAGCGAGCGCACCTCGGAGAGGCCGTACCGCTCCGCCTCGGCGCGCAGCGAACGGATCCGCCGCTCGGTGTGGGCGAGCGAGGGCAGTCCGGCGATGTGCACGATCCTGCGGTGCCCCAGCTCGTGCAGCCGCCCCACGATGGCGGCCATCGCGCCCGCGTCGTCCGCCCGCACCCGGGAGAGCGCCGGGTGCGTCCGCGGGTCGCCGTCCGGCAGTTCGCCGATGACGACGGCGGGCAGGCCCAGTTCGTCCAGGACTCCGGGCCGGGGGTCGTCGGTCCTCGGATCGACGACCAGGACACCGTCCACGCGGTGCTCGGCCCACCAGCGGCGGTAGACCGCGCACTCGGCGGACACGTCCTCCACCACCTGGAAGAGGAGGCCGAGTTGGCGTTCTGACAGGATCTCCTGGATGCCGGAGATGAGTTGCAGGAAGAACGAGTCCACGCCGAGGGACGCCGCCGGGCGGGCCAGCACCAGGCCCACGGTGGCCGAGCCCTCGCCGGAGAGCGCGCGGGCGGCGGTGCTGGGGCGCCAGCCGAGCTGTTCCGCGACCCGTCGGACCCGGGCGCGGGTGACCTCCGAGACGCCGGGGCGGTCGTTGAGGGCGAAGGAAACGGCGCTCTCCGAGACCCCGGCGCGCTGGGCGATGTCCTTCATCGTCGGACGGCGCCGCGCGGTGGCACGGCGCACCGGTGGGCGGCCCGTGGCAGGGCGGCCCGTGACCGCCGGGGGTTCCGTGACCGGGGTGCCCGGGACCGCCGGGGACTCCGTGGCCGGTCCGGACGCGGAGGCCGCGGTGGCCCGGGTGTCCCCGGTGGACGGTCGCTTCGCTGTCACCCCGGTGCCCCTTTTCCTGCCGTATCGGACGAGCCATCTGGACCCCGGACTAATGCGCTTGAGTCGCAGCATTCTAAAGCGCATTAGTGATGCACTGCAACTAAGCCGTAATAACCGCTCTGACCTGCGGCGAAACCAACCTGCGTCGTGTTTGTGACGAGAATGTGTTGACTTTCACGCACGCACATTGCAAGGTCTGCTGGGCATAAGGAGTCGGGGCGCCGAAGCTCCGGCTCGCCGACCGCACGTCTGGTCCGAGCAGAAGGAGCCGTTCACCGTGCGCATCTCCCGAAGAGCAGTCGCCCTCGCCGCTGTTCTCGCCACTGTCCTGCCCCTCAGTGCCTGTGGTGGAGGATCCGACGACGAGTCCTCCGACGCCTCGGGTGCCGTCAAGGGCAAGATCACCTTCCAGACCTGGAACCTTCAGGCCAACTTCAAGGACTACTTCAACGGAGTCATCAAGGACTTCGAGAAGGAGCACCCCGGCACGGAGGTGAAGTGGGTCGACCGGCCTGCCGAGGGCTACGCCGACAAGCTCAGCGCGGACGCGGCGGGCGGCACGCTCCCCGACGTCGTCAACATCTCCCCCGACCTGGTGACCCCGCTCGCCAAGGCCGGTCTCGCCCTTGACCTCGACAAGGACAAGACGGCCGCCGGGTACGGCAAGGAGTACCTGCCGGACGCCTGGAAGAGCCACCAGATACCGGGCCTGGAGGGCACGTACGGCTTCCCCTGGTACCTGAACACCGGCCCCACCTTCTACAACAAGCGCCTGTTCAGCGAGGCCGGGCTCGACCCCGAGAACCCCCCGACCACCTACGACCAGGTCTTCAAGGACGGGCTGAAGCTGGCCGAGCAGAGCAACGGCAAGATCGCCACGCTCGCCCAGGTGCCCACCATCGAGGACTTCGGCCGCTACGGCGTCCAGCTCATGAACAAGGAAGGCACCGGCTTCTCCTTCAACGACGCCAAGGGTGTCGAACTGCTCACCGAGTACAAGAAGCTCTTCGAGGCCAAGGCGCTCGACTCCCAGGCGCTGACCGCGACCCCCGAGTCCTCCGGCACCAAGTTCCTCACCGAGTCCGTGGCCATGAACCCGGGCAGCGCGCTGGACCTGGACAACTTCAAGAAGAACGCGCCGAAGCTCTACAAGAACATCGGGATCACGGACCAGATCAGCAACACCGGCAAGGTCAACATGTACGTCATGGGCGTCATGGTCAACTCCAAGACCAAGCAGAAGCCCGCCGCTGTCGCCTTCGCGCACTTCGTGACCGACGCGACCCGCCAGATGTCCTTCGCCAAGCAGGTCGCCATCTTCCCGAGCACCAAGGGCTCCCTGGACGACCCGTACTTCACCAAGGAGGACGGCACCGACGAGACCCGCGTACGGATCGCCGCCGCCAAGTCCCTGAAGAAGGCCGAGAACTACACGCCCGTCCTGTTCAGCGAGCAGATGAAGACCGAGCTGCGCAACCAGGTCGCCAAGGCGCTCCAGGGCAAGCAGAGCCCTCAGGCAGCGCTCGACCAGGCCGTCGAGGCTTGTGACCGTCTGCTCAAGCAGAGCTGAGAGCTGAGCCCCGCACCATGACAAGCTCCACCGCACCCCGGGCACTTCCCCCGGAATCCGCCGCGGCGGGCCCCACGCTCCGGAGCTCCGGCTCCGGAGGCCGTGGGCCCCGCGGCGGGCCCGTCCGCGGGATCCGGCGCCAGCTCTCCCTCAGTCCCTGGCTGTTCGCGGCCCCGGGACTGCTGGTCGTCGGCGCCTTCAGTCTCTACCCCTTCCTCAGCACCCTCATCAACTCCTTCACCGACCGCCGGACCCTCATCTCCGGCAGCTTCGTGGGCCTGGACAACTTCCGGGAACTGATCCACGACGAGATGTTCTGGATCGGCCTGCGCAACAGCACGCTGTACGTCATCTGCGTCGTCCCCGCCCTGGTCCTGCTGCCCCTGCTGCTGGCGATGCTCGTCCAGCGGCAGATCCCCGGCATCACCTTCTTCCGCTCCGCCTTCTACACCCCGGTCGTCGCCTCGATCGTGGTGGTCGGCCTCATCTGGGTCTGGCTGCTCGACGACCGCGGACTGGTCAACTCGGTGCTGGAGGCCGTGGGCGTCGGCCGGGTCGGCTTCCTCAGCGACCAGTGGCTGCTGCTGTTCAGCGCGATGGCCGTCACGGTCTGGAAGGGCCTCGGCTACTACATGATCATCTACTTGGCCGCGCTGGCCAACGTGCCGCGTGAGCTGCACGAGGCCGCGTCCGTCGACGGCGCCGGGGCCGTACGCCGCTTCGTCACCGTCACCGTGCCCGCCGTGCGCTCCACGATGACCCTCGTCGCCGCGCTCTCCTCGGTCAGCGCCTTCAAGGTCTTCTCCGAGGTCTATCTGATGGCGGGACCCAACGGCGGCCCGGCGGGTGAGGACACCACTCTCGTCATGCTCGTCCAGCGGGTCGGCACCGGACTGAGCGGCCGGGTCGGCTACGCCTCCGCGATCTCCGTGGTCGTCTTCGTCGTCACCGTCGCCCTGATGCTGCTGGTGCTCCGCGCCGACCGCAAGGAGGACGCGTGAGCATCCTGAAGACCACCGACGCCGACGGCCGGCGCATCGCGCCCTGGCAGCTCGTGCTCCGCTACACCCTGCTGCTCGTCATGCTCGCCGTGCTGATCGGGCCGTTCCTCTGGCAGCTCTCCACCTCGCTCAAGGGCCCGACGGAGGACATCTACAGCTATCCGCCGACCTTCTTCCCGGACGACGTGACCCTGCACAACTACCAGCGGGTCGCCGAGGTCATCCCGGTGTGGGAGTACGCGTTCAACTCGGTCAAGGTGGCCGTCGCCAATGTGGTCACCAACTGCGTCGGCGCCGCCCTGGCCGGCTACGCGCTCGCGCGGCTGCGTTACCGGGGCCGTACGGCCGCGACCCTGGCGTTCATCCTCGCCATGCTCGTCCCCGTCGAGGGCATCATCATCGCCCAGTTCACCACCATGCGGGACCTCGGCCTGAACAACACCCTCATCGGCGTGCTGCTGCCGGGATCCATCGGCGCGATGAACGTGCTGCTGATGCGCAACGCGTTCCTCAACCTGCCGCAGGAGGTGGAGGAAGCGGCCTTCGTCGACGGCGCCAACGTCTGGCAGCGCTTCCTGCGCATATCGCTGCCCGCCGTGAAGGGCACCCTCGCGGTCGTCGCGATCTTCGCCTTCATGGGCGCCTGGGACGACTTCCTCTGGCCGCTGATCGTTCTCAGCGATCCGGAGAACTTCACCCTGACCATCGGACTCAACTACCTCCACGGCACCTTCGCCCAGGACCCCCGGCTGGTCGCCGCGGGGACGATCATCGCCGTGGCTCCGCTCATCGTGCTCTTCGCCTGCCTCCAGCGTTACTTCTTCCGGGGCGTCGGCGAAGGCGCCGTCAAGGGCTGACACCGGTGCCGCACGCACCGCCCGCACCACCGCACGCACCGCAGGGAAGCAGGACAACGTTGCCACCCAAGAGCACTCCCGCGCCACGCTTCGGCGTCAACTACACGCCCAGTCAGGGCTGGTTCCACCACTGGCTGGACTTCGACCTGGACGACGTACGCGCCGACCTGGACTCGATCGCGGGGCTCGGCCTCGACCACATCCGGGTCTTCCCGCTCTGGCCGCTCTTCCAGCCCAACCGCACCCTGATCAGGCCCCGCGCCGTCGAGCAGCTCGTCCAGCTCGCCGACGCCGCGGCCGAACGCGGCCTGGACGTCAATGTCGACGGGCTCCAGGGCCATCTGTCGAGCTTCGACTTCCTGCCCGCGTGGACCCAGACCTGGCACCGGCGGAACCTGTTCACTGACAACGATGTCGTCTCCGGTCAGGCCGCGTACCTCCGTACGCTCGCCGCCGCCCTCGCGGACCGGCCGAACTTCATCGGCATGACCATCGGCAACGAGATCAACCAGTTCTCCGGGCCGCCGCACCCCGACCCGGACCCCATCACCCCGCAGCAGGCGGGAAGCTGGCTCCGTACGCTGCTCGCGGCGTGCGAGGAGGGCGCGCCCGGCAAGCTCCACCTGCACGCCGAGTACGACGCGGCCTGGTACCAGGACGGACACGCCTTCACCCCCGCGCACGCGGCCACGATCGGCGCCGTCACCGCCGTCCACTCCTGGGTGTTCAACGGCACCGCGCAGCGCCACGGCCGTACCGGCAGCGCCACCGAGCACCACGCCGCGTACATGATCGAGCTGTCCAAGGCCTGGGCCCTGGAACCGCACCGGCCGGTCTGGCTCCAGGAGGTCGGCGCCCCCGCGCCGCTCATCCCCGCCGAGCACGCCGCCGCCTTCACCGAGGCCACCGTCGCGAACGCGCTGGACTGCGAGGACGTCTGGGGCGTCACCTGGTGGTGCTCGCACGACGTCTCGCGCTCGCTGGCCGACTTCCCCGAACTGGAGTACGGCCTCGGCCTGCTGACCAACGACCGGAAGGTCAAACCGGCCGGGGAAGCCCTCGCCCGTACCGTCGCCGCGTGGCGGGAGCGCGCGTACGCGCCCGCGCCCCGCACCCTCGCGCTCGCCGTCGACGTCGGGGACACCGACACCACCGCGACCGCGCCCGACCGCGCCACCTGCGCCCCCGGCGGCGCGTTCTTCGAGGCGTTCGCCCGGCTGACCGAGGCGGGCGCCCGGCCCACCGCCGTCCTCGCGAGCCGGGCCGAGGACGGCGCGCACCTCGCGGCACGCTCCATCACCGAGGTCGTCCACCCCGAAGACGTCCCCTGACCGGCCCACGCCGGACCGGTCCCGGCGACGCGGCCACACTGGACATCCGCACGCGCGGCACGCACGGCACCCCACGCACCCACGCACCTCAGGAGTACCCCTCATGCACGACGACCGCACCCTCGTAGAAGGCCGTCTCAAGCGCGTCCTCGACGAACGCATCAGGCCCGCCGTATACCCCGAGTCGATCCCGCTCGACATCGCCGTCTGGCACGCGCCGGGCGAGCCCGTGCCCGTCGAGGAGGGCATCGCCGGGCCCGTCGAGCCGGTCGCGGCCGGCGACCGCTGGGGCGCGCCCTGGGGCACGAGCTGGTTCCGGGTCTCCGGGACCGTCCCCGAGAAGTGGGCGGGCCGCACCGTCGAGGCGATCCTCGACCTCGGCTTCGACGAGAACATGCCCGGATTCCAGTGCGAGGGCCTGGTCTACCGCCCCGACGGCACCCCGGTGAAGGGCCTCAACCCGCGCAACCAGTGGGTACGGATCGGCGCGCCCGTCGCCGGCGGCGAAGAGGTGCTGCTGCACGTCGAGGCAGCCTCCAACCCGGTGATCCTCGACTACCACCCCTTCCTGCCGACGCAGCTCGGTGACAAGGAGACCGCGGGCAGCGAGCCGCAGTACACCCTCGCCCGGATGGACCTCGCGGTCTTCGACGAGACCGTCTGGCAGCTCATCCAGGACCTGGAGGTGCTCGGCGAGCTGATGGCCGAGCTGCCCGTGGAGGGCGCCCGCCGCTGGGAGATCCTGCGCGCCATCAGCCGCGCGCTCGACGTGATCGACCTCCAGGACGTGAACGGCACGGCCGCCGCCGCCCGCGAACTCCTCGCCGGCGTGCTGGCCACCCCCGCGCCGGCCACCTCCCACCGCATCAGCGCGATCGGCCACGCCCACATCGACTCCGCCTGGCTGTGGCCGCTGCGCGAGACGGTCCGCAAGGTCGCCCGTACGACGGCCAACATGACCGCGCTGCTGGACGACGAGCCCGAGTTCATCTTCGCGATGTCCCAGGCGCAGCAGTTCGCCTGGATCAAGGAACACCGCCCCGAGGTCTACGCGAAGGTCAAGAAGGCCGTCGCGGAAGGCCGGTTCGTACCGGCCGGCGGCATGTGGGTCGAGTCCGACACCAACATGCCCGGATCCGAGGCGATGGCCCGGCAGTTCGTGCACGGCAAGCGCTTCTTCCTCGACGAGTTCGGCATCGAGAACGACGAGGCGTGGCTGCCCGACACCTTCGGCTTCGCCGCCGGGCTGCCGCAGATCATCAAGGCCGCCGGGTCCAAGTGGCTGCTCACCCAGAAGATCTCGTGGTCCACGATCAACAAGTTCCCGCACCACACCTTCCGCTGGGAGGGCATCGACGGCACCCGGATCTTCACCCACTTCCCGCCCGTCGACACGTACAACTGCTCCATGACGGGCGAGCAGATCGCCCACGCCGCGAAGAACTTCAAGGAGAAGGGCGCCGCACGCCACTCGCTCGCGCCCACCGGCTGGGGCGACGGGGGCGGTGGCACCACCCGCGAGATGATCGCCAAGGCGGCCAGGCTGCGCAGCCTCGAAGGCTCCGCGACGGTCGAGTGGGAGACCCCGGGCGCGTTCTTCGCCAAGGCCGAGGCCGAGTACCCGAACACGCCCGTCTGGGTCGGCGAGCTGTACCTGGAGCTGCACCGCGCCACGCTCACCAGCCAGGCCAAGACCAAGCAGGGCAACCGGCGCAGCGAGCACCTGCTGCGGGAGGCCGAGCTGTGGGCCGCCACCGCCGCCGTCAAGGCCGGCGCCGCCTACCCGTACGAACTGCTCGACCGGGTCTGGAAGACGGTGCTGCTCCACCAGTTCCACGACATCCTGCCCGGCTCGTCCATCGCCTGGGTGCACCGCGAGGCGGAGAAGACCTACGCGAAGGTCGCCGCCGAGCTGACCGGTGTCGTCGACGCCGCGCAGCGCGCCCTCGCCGGTGACCCGGCCGGCGGGACGCCCCTGGTCTTCAACGCGGCGCCGCACGCGCGCGGCGGGGTCGCGGCAGGCGGGGCGGGAGCGGCCGGCGCCGTCGCGGGCGCACAGCTCACGGCGCGCGAGAACGGCGGGTTCGTGCTCAGCAACGGCCTGCTGGAGGTCGAGATCGACGGCCGCGGCCTGGTCGTCTCGGCGTACGACATCAGCGCGGAGCGGGAGACCATCGCCCCGGGCGAGGCCGCCAACCTCCTCCAGATCCACCCCGACTTCCCCAACCAGTGGGACGCGTGGGACGTCGACGAGTTCTACCGGAACACCGTCACCGATCTGACGGACGTCGACGAACTCACCGGGATCGAGGCCGACGGAGCCGCGGGCGGCGACGGCGCCGTCGGTGTACGCGTCGTGCGTACCTTCGGCGCGTCGAAGGTCACCCAGCTCCTGACCATCGCCCCGGGCACCAAGCGGCTCGACATCGACACCGAGGTCGACTGGCACGAGACGGAGAAGTTCCTCAAGGCCGCCTTCCCGCTGGACATCCACGCGGAGCGGTACGCTTCGGAGACCCAGTTCGGCCATGTGTACCGGGCCACCCACACCAACACGAGCTGGGAGGCCGCCAAGTTCGAGGCGTGCAACCACCGCTTCGTCCACCTCGACGAGCCGGGCTGGGGCGTCGCGCTGGTCAACGACTCGACGTACGGACACGACGTGACCCGTACGGTCCGCACGTCCGACGCCGGTACGACCACCACCGTCCGGGTCTCCCTGCTGCGCGCGCCGCGCTTTCCCGACCCCGAGACCGACCAGGGCGTCCACCGGTTCCGGCACGCGCTGGCCCCGGGGGCGACGATCGGTGACGCCGTACGGGAGGGCTACCGCGTCAACCTGCCCGAGCGTCGTCTCACCGGATCGGGAGAGGTCGCGCCGCTGGTCACCGTCGACAACGACGCGGTCGTGGTCAGCGCGGTCAAGCTGGCCGACGACGCGAGCGGTGACCTCGTCGTGCGTCTCTACGAGGCGACCGGCGGCCGGGCCAAGGCCCGCGTCGGCCTGGGCTTCGAGGCCACCGGCCTCGCCGTCACCGACCTGCTGGAGCGCCCGCTGACCGACGGGGCCGACGGGGCCGAAGCGTCCGACGAGGCCGCCGGTGCGGGCCGACCGGAGCTGACGGACGGCGCGGTCCTGCTGTCGCTGCGTCCGTTCGAGCTGGTCACGCTGCGGCTGACCCGCGGCTGAGCCGTGTGACGACGCGTGGGCGGCGGACCCCTGACCGGGGTCCGCCGCCCACGCGTACCGGCTCGGCGTTCACCTGTGGCGCTCCGGGCACGCGCCGCCCAGCGCCTGGGCGGACACCAGGTCGAGGAAGCTCCGTTCGTTGCCCGCCAGCCCCGCCGCCGTGAGCGCCGCGTCCGCCTCCGCCATCGGGGCCGTGAGCAGCGGCGCGGCCCCGGGCGCCCGTACGGGGTCGTCCAGGACCGCGCGTACCGCCGCCAGCAGCCGCAGATAGGCGCGGGCCGCGGAGCGCTCGTCCGGGGCGCCGGGGGTACGGGACGTGATGGTGGCCATCGTGGCTTCCTCCCCATGAATCCGTGGATCCGCGGACCCCCGGAACTCCGGGAATCCGCTGGACCCTCAAGTCTGATCCATGGGTCTGACAACCGGGTGTCGCAGCCTCCGAGACTCGCCCGTGCCTACTTGGCGCTTACTTACTCCGTGCCTACTGCTCCACGAGCATGCCCGTGCGCAGCCGCGTGATGATCCGGTTGAGCAGCCGGGACACATGCATCTGTGACACGCCCAGCTCCGCGCCGATCTGCGACTGCGTCATCTCCTGGCCGAACCGCATCTTCACGATGGAGCGTTCCCGCTCGTCGAGCTGTTCCAGCAGCGGTGCCAGCGCGTGCAGGTTCTCGACCTTCTCCATCGCCGGGTCCGCCTCGCCCAGCACATCGGCGAAGGTCCGGCCGCCGCCGGTCGTGCCCTCCTCGTTCGTGGGCATGTCCAGCGAACCGGCCGTGTAGCCGTTGGTCGCGACCAGGCCCTCGATGACCTCTTCCTCCGTGATGCCGAGCAGTTCGGAGAGCTCCTTGACGGTCGGGTCCCGGTCCAGGACCGTCGCCAGGTGCTCCTTGGCCTTGGCCAGCTCGACACGCAGCTCCTGGAGCCGGCGCGGAACATGGACGGCCCAGCTCGTGTCCCGGAAGAAACGCTTGATCTCACCGACGATGTAAGGCACCGCGAACGAGGTGAACTCGACCTCGCGGGAGAGGTCGAACCGGTCGATCGCCTTGATCAGACCGATCGTGCCGACCTGGAGGATGTCCTCCATGTCGCCAGCGCCCCGGTTACGGAAGCGCCCCGCGGCGAACCGCACCAGCGACTGGTTCATCTCGATCAGCGTATTGCGGGCGTACTGGTACTCGGCCGTGCCCTCTTCCAGGACCTGGAGCTGGTCGAAGAAGAGCTTCGACAGCGCTCGCGCGTCCCGGGGGGCGATCTTGGCGGGGTCCTCGATACGCGGCAGCTCGTCGGCCACCGCGGGTGCCCCGGACGCCACCGTCCCGGCCGCCAGGACGCCCGCCATCTGCTCCGCTTCGACAGCATTCACAGTTCTGGTCGTCATGACACTCACCCTCCAACGCAACGGACCGTACAAGTTCCGCTTGTGCCCCGCCTTCTCATTCTCATGCCCCTTTCCGTCAAGAGACTTTGAAATCCCTTCGGAACGGGCCTCGCACCGGTCGTCAGGACCCGCCGCCGGCGTCCTGCCCGGGGAGCGGCGACACGTCCTGCCCGGGGAGCGACGCCAAGTACGCGACCGTCTCCGGGTCCGCCGGTACGAACGTCTCGATGGCCAGCTCGGCGACGGTCACGTCCATCGGCGTGTTGAACGTGGAGATGGACGAGACGAAGGACAGCGTCCGCCCGTCGTGCTCGATCAGCATCGGCAGCGCGAAGAGCGGTACGGCCGGTACCGCCCCCGCCGTCACGGCCGTCTCCTCCCCGCGCGGCTCCGGCGGCGGATACGCGGCCACCTCCTCGTACAGCTCCCGCAGCGCGGGGGAGCGGTTCAGCGCGAGCTGACGGCCCATCTGGTCCAGGAGATGCCCGCGCCACTCGGGCAGATTGCGGATCCGGGCGGCCAGCCCCTCCGGGTGGAGGGTGATCCGCATGGCGTTCAGCGGCGGCGTGAGCAGCTTCTCCGGCACCGCCTCCAGCAGCATCGCGATACCCCGGTTCGCGGCCACCACCGTGTACGCCCCGTCCACCACGAGCGCCGGGTACGGCTCGTAACCGCGCAGCAGCCGCGTCAGCCCCTCGCGCAGCGCGTCCATGGCCGGGTCGTCCAGCGCCGTCTGCGTGAAGCGGGGCGCGTACCCCGCCGCCAGCAGCAGGGCGTTGCGCTCCCGCACCGGGACGTCGAGGTGTTCGGCGAGCCGCAGCACCATCTCCTCGCTCGGGCGGGCCCGGCCCGTCTCGACGAAGCTGATGTGGCGGGCGGAGGAGTCGGCGCGCAGCGCCAGTTCGAGCTGGCTGAGCCGCCGCCGGGTACGCCAGCCGCGCAGCAGTGGGCCCACTCCGGGATCAGGAGGGGAGGGAGCCGTCGTACCGTCCGCTGTCATCGCGCGCGCCGCCATACGAGGACCGTAGTACAGCCGAGACCGGCGGGTACGCCCCCTGGGCGGGATCGCGGCACGGCGCACCGGTGGCGCGGCGCGGAGACCGTATCGTCGGCCGCGTCGCCCCGACCGTTCCCCTTCCCCCGAGGAGCCCCGGCCATGGCCGCCGAACCGCTGACGCAGGACGAGACCGAGAACCGGCTCCGGGAGCTGCCCGGCTGGGCCCTGGAGGACGGGCGCCTCACCCGTACGTACCTGCTCCCCTCGCACCGCGCCGCCGCCGCGCTGGTCGTCCATGTCGCGGCGGTCCAGGACGAGCTGAACCACCACTCCGACCTGACCCTGGGCTACCGGACCGTCGCCCTCGCCGTGCACACGCACGACGCGGGCGGCGCCGTCACCGCCAAGGACATCGAACTGGCACACCGGGTGGCGGAACTGGCCCCGGCGCACGGCGCCCGCTGACGGAGCGCCCACCTGGCCTGTCCGTACGACCGTGGGACCGCGCACGGCCCGGTCGTACGGTCGTACGGACTGCCGGGCGGGTCAGTTGACCTCCGCCGGGTGGCTGCCGAGGCGCTTGCCCTCGTCCAGCGCCGAGAACGCCGCCAGGTCGTCGGCGTCCAGCTCGAAGCCGAAGACGTCGATGTTCTCCTGGATCCGGGACGGGGTCACGGACTTGGGGATCACCACGTTCCCGAGCTGGAGGTGCCAGCGCAGCACGACCTGTGCCGGGGTCCGCTCGTGCTTGCGCGCGATCGCCACCACCGTCGGGACGTCCAGCAGCCCCTTGCCCTGGCCCAGCGGCGACCACGCCTCGGTGGCGATGGACCGCTCGGCGTGGAAGGCGCGGGACTCGGCCTGCTGGAGCTGCGGGTGCAGCTCGATCTGGTTGACCGCGGGGACCACGGAGGTCTCGCCGATCAGCCGCTCCAGGTACTCGGGAAGGAAGTTCGAGACGCCGATGGCCCGGGCGCGCCCGTCGGCGAGGATCTTCTCGAACGCCTTGTACGTGTCGACGTACTTGTCGACGGCCGGGGTCGGCCAGTGGATCAGATACAGGTCTACGTAGTCGAGGCCGAGCTTGCCGAGGGACACGTCGAACGCGCGCAGCGTCGTGTCGTAGCCCTGCTCGCCGTTCCACAGCTTCGTGGTGACGAAGAGCTCCTCACGGGCGATGCCCGTGGCGGCGAGGGCCTTGCCCGTGCCCTCCTCGTTGCCGTAGATGGCCGCGGTGTCGATGCTGCGGTAACCGGCCTCCAGAGCGGTCGTCACGGCCTGCGTCGCCTCGTCGTCCGGCACCTGCCAGACGCCGAAGCCGAGCTGGGGCATCTCGATGCCGTTGTTGAGAGTGAGGGTGGGGACCTTGCTCACGGGCGGTCGATCCTAACGTCGTCGATTCACTACTCGGTTCTCCAACGATCTCAGAGCCGGACGGATTCCCGTCTCCTGGGAACACCGGTCTCCTGAGAACAGGGTTTCAACGGTAGAGGGCCGCGACCTCCACCGCGTAGGCGGCCTCGATCGCCTTCCGCTTGAGTTTCAGCGAGGGCGTCAGCAGCCCCTGCGCCTCGCTGAAGGGGTGCGCCAGGATCCGGAAGGTCCGGATCGACTCGGCCTGCGAGACCGCCGTGTTCGCGGCCACCACCGCACGCCGGATCTCCGACTCCAGATCCGGGTCGCGCACCAACTCGGCCGCCTTGAGCGGCGGCTTGCGCCGGATGGCGAGCCAGTGGTCGACGGCCTCCTGGTCCACGGTCACCAGCGCGGCGACGTACGGCCGGTCGTTGCCGACCACGATGCACTGCGCGATCAGCGGATGTTCCCGGACCCGCTCCTCCAGCACCACCGGCGAGACGCTCTTGCCGCCGGAGGTGACCAGGATCTCCTTCTTCCTTCCGGTGATGGTCAGATAGCCGTCCTCGTCCAGGGACCCCAGGTCCCCGGTGGCCAGCCAGCCTTCGTTGAGGACGCCGTCGGTGGACTCCGGGTCGTTGAGGTAGCCCGCGAAGACATGGCCGCCACGCAGCCAGACCTCACCGTCGTCCGCGATGTGGACGGAGGTGCCGGGGATCGGCTGCCCGACCGTCCCGTACCGGGTGCGCTCGGGCGGATTGGCGGTGGCCGCCGCGCACGACTCCGTCAGCCCGTACCCCTCGTAGACACGGACGCCCGCGCCCGCGAAGAACAGCCCGAGCCGCCGGTCCATCGCGGAACCGCCCGACATGGCGTGCCGGACGCGCCCGCCCATCGCCTCGCGTATCCGCCCGTACACCGCCCGGTCGAAGAACTGGTGCTGCATCCGCAGCCCCGCGGAGGGCCCGGGACCGACGTCGAAGGCCCGCTGCTCCACCGCCTCCGCGTACCGCACCGCCACCTCGACGGCCTTGTCGAAGGCGCCGGTCCTGTCCTCCGTCTCGGCCTTGCGCCGCGCCGCGCTGTAGACCTTCTCGAAGACGTACGGCACGGCCAGGATGAACGTCGGCCGGAACGCGACCAGATCGGGCAGCAGGGCGCTCGCCTGGAGCACCGGCTGGTGGCCGAGCTTGACCCGGCCGCGGACCGCCGCGATCTCGATCATGCGGCCGAAGACGTGCGAGAGCGGCAGGAAGAGCAGCGTCGACGCCTCGGCGTCCGACCGGGTGCGGAAGACCGGCTCCCAGCGGGCCAGGACGGTGTCCGCCTCGAACATGAGGTTGGCGTGGGTGATCACGCACCCCTTGGGGCGTCCCGTGGTGCCCGACGTGTAGATCACCGTGGCCACGGAGTCCGGGGTGACGGCCGTACGGTGCCGGTGCACCACCTCGTCGTCGATCGTCGCGCCCGCCGCGTACAGCTCCTCCACCGCGCCCGCGTCGAGCTGCCAGAGCCGTCCGAGCCGGGGCAGCCGGCCGATGACCGAACCGACGGTCATCGCGTGGTCCTCGTCCTCGACCACGCACGCCGAGACCTCGGCGTCGTGCAGCATCCAGTAGATCTGCTCGGCGGAGGAGGTGGGATACACCGGTACGGGCTGGGCGCCGACGGACCAGAGCGCGAAGTCGAAGAGCGTCCACTCGTAGCGGGTACGGGACATGATCGCGACCCGGTCCCCGAACCGCACCCCCTGTGCCAGGAGTCCCTTCGCCAGTGCCAGCACCTCGTCACGGAAGGCCGCCGAGGTCACGTCGTACCAGCGGCCCTCCGCGTCCTTGCGGCCGAGCGCGACCCGGCCGGGGTCGTCCAGGGCATGGTCGAACACGGCGTCCGCGAGCCCACCGACGTGGGGCGCGGCCGTCAGAGGGGGGACGGTGAACTCGCGCAATGACCTGGCTCCTTGTGGCGCTCCGCACAGCGCGGTGACGGTACCCCACGGCCGGAACCGGGGGCAGTCCCCGCGCAACCGGTGCCACTCGGTATCACCGCAGGTCAGAGCGGTGAAGCAGGAACGATACGACGAAGGGTGGTCATGTTCTGACCCCGGAGTAAGCAGACAACGCGGGAATCTCCACCGAATCCGTACGCCGTGCGCACCGGCGCTCTACGGGAGCGCGATTCCTGGTACGTACCTGTACGTACCCGCGTGTCAGCCGTCGGCGGGCGGCCGGTGCAGCCGGTCGCCGCTCGCCAGGATCGCCGCGGCCAGCGCGTCGGCCGCCTCCCGCGTCGCGGCGTTCCCCCGTCCTCGCCCCTGCCCCCGGCCACCGTCCAGGAGGACGAACTCCACCCCGCCCAGCTCGGGCAGGCCCGCCCGGGCCGGGACCCGCGTCAGCCCCGGCGGGATCAGCCCGCGCGTGTGGGCCATCACGCCGAGCCCCGCCCGGGCCGCCGCGATCAGCCCGCTCAGGCTGGCGCTCGTACACGCGACGCGCCAGTGCCTGCCGTGCGCCTCCAGCACCTCCAGCGCCCGGGCACGGGTGATACCGGGCGGCGGGAAGACGATCAGCGGCACCGGGCGGTCGGGGTCGACGCGGAGCCGAGGCGCCCCGATCCACACCAGCGTGGACCGCCAGACCGGCCGGCCGTGGGTGTCGCCGGGACGCCGCTTCGCCAGCACCAGATCGAGCCCGCCGGCCGCGAGCTGTTCGTGCAGGGTGCCCGACAGCCCGACCGTCAGCTCCAGATCGACCTCGGGATGGTCGCGCCGGAAGGACTCCAGGATCTCCGGCAGCCGGGTCAGTACGAAGTCCTCCGACGCGCCGAACCGCAGCCGCCCGCGCAGCCGGGTCCCGGTGAAGAAGGCCGCCGCCCGCTCGTGCGCCGCGAGGATCGTCCCGGCGAAGCCGAGCATGGCCTCACCGTCCTCGGTCAGCTCCACGCTGTGGGTGTCCCGGGTGAACAGCGGCCGGCCCGTGGCGTCCTCCAGCCGCCGGACGTGCTGGCTCACCGTGGACTGGCGCACCCCCAGCCGCCGGGCGGCCTGGGTGAAGCTGAGCGTCTGCGCGACGGCCAGGAAGGTACGGAGCTGTCCGGGGTCGTACATCCCTCCACCGTACGGGCTCATCGTGCAACGTGATGACAGTCAGAGTGGCATGCGGGATTCCCGATCAGGGTGATGGGGAGCACGATGGGGAGGCACGATCCGTACCGACCCGCGAGACCGCCAGTAGTGGAGCACATGAACCGCCGCACCGCCCCGAGCCTGTTGTCCCGGCTGCCCGTCGACCCGTACGTCCTGGCCCTTCTCGCGACCGTCGGCCTCGCCGCGCTCCTCCCGGTCTCCGGCACCGCCGCGCGGTTCGCGGGCGGCGCCTCGACCGGCGCGGTGGGGCTGCTGTTCTTCCTCTACGGAGCGCGGCTCTCCACCCGCGAGGTGGTCGAGGGACTACGGCACTGGCGGCTCCATGTGACCGTCCTCGCCTGTACGTTCGTCCTCTTCCCGCTGCTGGGCCTGGCGGCGCGCGGTCTGGTGCCGTTCGTCCTCACCCCGCAGCTCTACAGCGGGCTGCTCTTCCTCTGCCTGGTGCCGTCGACGGTCCAGTCGTCCATCGCCTTCACCTCCATCGCCCGCGGCAACGTCCCCGCGGCGATCTGCGCGGGCTCCTTCTCCAGCCTCGTCGGCATCGTGGTCACCCCGCTGCTGGCGGCGCTCCTGATCGGCGGCGGTACGACCGGCTTCTCCGCGGACTCCCTCTTCAAGATCGTCGCCCAGCTCCTGCTGCCGTTCCTCGCCGGCCAGCTCCTGCGCCGCTGGGTGGCCGGCTTCCTCACCCGCCACAAGAAGCCGCTGGGCCTGGTCGACCGGGGTTCGGTGCTGCTGGTCGTCTACACCGCTTTCAGCGAGGGCATGGTGACGGGCATCTGGCACCAGGTGACACCGGGCCGGCTCGGGGCGCTGCTGGCCGTGGAGGCGGTGCTGCTCGCGGTGATGCTGGCGGCGAGCTGGTACGGGCCGAAGCGGCTCGGCTTCGGCCGGGAGGACCGCGTCGCCATCCAGTTCGCCGGCTCGAAGAAGAGCCTCGCGGCGGGCCTGCCGATGGCGAGCGTTCTCTTCGGGGCACACGCGAGCCTGGCGGTGCTGCCGCTGATGCTCTTCCACCAGATGCAGCTCATGGTCTGCGCGGTCCTCGCGAAGCGCCGCGCCAACGATCCCGAGCCACCGTCCGACGAGCCGGCCCCCCTGACTCCGGCCCCGGAAGAGGCCGTAGCGGCGGCAACACGCTGACACCCCCGGACTCGCCGTACAGCGCTGCCGGAGCCATCGGCCCGCCTCCCCACGAGGCCGGCGAGTGAGCCGAAGGGGCGCGCCGCTGTCGAAGGGGAGAGCGCGCGCAGGTTCGTGAGGAACGAACGAACCGAGCACCGTCGACCGTCGACAGTGGCATGAAGCGCCCCGGAGGCGAACCGAGCCTTCAAAAAAGAGGGAGACCCGGCCGACGCAGGGGGCGCTCCCCGCCGGCCGGGTCCCTTCCCGTGCCGCGGGGGAGGGTCGCACCCCGGTGGGTTCATACGCCGGTGTGCAGTGCGATCCGTTCGTCTCCCGCGTACACGTTCATGGAGGGGCCGCGGAGGAAGCCGACGAGTGTCAGCCCTGTCTCGGCGGCCAGGTCGACGGCGAGCGACGACGGTGCGGAGACCGCCGCCAGTACGGGGATGCCCGCCATCACGGCTTTCTGCGCCAGTTCGAAGGAGGCGCGTCCGGAGACCAGGAGGATGGCCCGGGAGAGCGGCAGGAGGTCCTGGCGCAGGGCGCGGCCGACGAGTTTGTCGACGGCGTTGTGGCGGCCGACGTCCTCGCGTATGTCGAGCAGTTCGCCGTCCTCGGAGAAGAGGGCCGCCGCGTGGAGTCCTCCGGTCCGGTCGAAGACCGCTTGTGCGGCCCGCAGCCGGTCGGGGAGGCCGGCGAGCAGGGCGGGTTCGACCCGGACCGGGGGGATGTCGGAGATCGGGAAGCGGGCTGTGGTCCGTACGGCGTCGAGGCTGGCTTTGCCGCAGAGTCCGCAGGACGACGTGGTGTAGACGTTGCGTTCCAGGGTGATGTCGGGCATCGGGACGTCGGGGGCGAGCTGTACGTCGACGACGTTGTAGGTGTTGGTGCCGTCGTCCTTGGCCCCGGCGCAGTAGACGATGGACCGGACGTCGGTGGCCGCGGCGAGTACGCCTTCGCTGACGAGGAAGCCGGCGGCGAGTGCGAAGTCGTCGCCGGGGGTGCGCATGGTGATGGCGAGGGGTTTGCCGTTGAGGCGGATCTCCAGGGGTTCCTCGGCGACCAGGGTGTCGGGGCGGGTGGTGACGACCCCGTCCCGGATCCGGATGGTGCGGCGGCGCTCGGTGACCCGTCCCATGGTGATCAGTCCTACTCGTTACTCGTCGGGATGCCGGCCCGTTCAGCGCTGCTGTACGTGCTGGAAGCCGAAGCGGCCCTTGATGCAGAGGTTGCCGTGTGTCACGGGGTTGTCGTGGGGTGATGTGACTTTCACGATCTCATTGTCCTGTACGTGGAGCGTGAGGTTGCAGCCGACGCCGCAGTAGGCGCAGATCGTGGTGGTCTCGGTCTGTGCTGTCTCGTTCCAGGTACCCGCGGCGCGCATGTCGAACTCGGATTTGAAGCTGAGGGCTCCGGTGGGGCAGACCTCGATGCAGTTGCCGCAGTAGACGCAGGCGGAGTCGGTGAGTGGTGCGCCGTGTTCGGTGGAGATACGGGCGTCGAAGCCGCGGCCGGCGACGGAGATCGCGAAGGTGTTCTGCCATTGTTCGCCGCACGCGTCGACGCACTTGTAGCACTGGACGCACTTGTCGTAGTCGCGGACGTAGAGATCGTTGTCGATCCTGGGTTCTTCACCGAGCCGGGCCGCGTCCGGGCCGAAGCGCGCCGGGTCGGCACCGTACTCCTTGATCCATTCGGTGGCTCCGGGGGTGGTCGAGAGGTCTGTCGACGAGGCGAGGAGTTCGAGGACGATCTTTCTGCTGTGCCGGGCGCGCTCGCTGTCCGTGACGACGGTCATGCCGGGTTCGGCGCGGCGTGAGCAGGCGGGGGCGAGTGTACGGGCGCCTTCGACCTCGACCACGCAGAGGCGGCACGCGTTCTTGGGGGTGAGTGTGTCGCCTTCGCAGAGGGTGGGGATGTCCTTGCCCGCGGCGCGGCAGGCGTCGAGGATCGTGGCGCCCTCGGGCACCCGGGTCTCCTGCCCGTCGAGGGTGAACTCGACCAGTCGGCGCGGCGGCTGGAGCGGTATCGCGGTCACAGGGCCCCCTCGGCCTCGGTCTCGTGGGCGGTGTCGTAGACGCCGAGCCGGTCGATGGCGGATTCGACGGCGTTCCAGGCGCTCTGGCCGAGTCCGCAGATGGAGGCGTCCTTCATGGCCCGTCCGACCTCGCGCAGCAGTGCGATGTCCCCGGCCGCCGCGGCGCCCGTACGGTCGGCGATCCGGTGCAGTGCCTCCTCCTGGCGGACCGTGCCGACCCGGCAGGGTACGCACTGGCCGCAGGACTCGTCGCGGAAGAATTCGGCGATGCGCAGCAGCATGCGCGGCAGTTCGACGGTGTCGTCCAGGACGAGGACGACCCCGGAGCCGAGTGTGGTGCCGGCCGCGCGGGTGCCTTCGAAGGTGAGGGGGATGTCGCGTTCGTCGGGGCGTACGAAGCCGCCCGCCGCGCCACCGAGCAGGACGGCGCGTACGGTGTCGGGCGCCTCGGCGAGGTCGAGGAGTTCGCCGAGGGTGACTCCGAAGGGGAGTTCGTAGACGCCGGGGCGGCCGACGTTCCCGGAGACGCAGAAGAGCTTCGGGCCGGTGGACCCGGCGGTGCCGGTCGCCGCGTACGCGGGGGCGCCGCCGGTCAGGACGGGGAGCACGTTGATCAGCGTCTCGACGTTGTTCTCGGCGGTCGGTTTGCCGAAGAGGCCCTGTTCCACGGGGAAGGGCGGTTTGGAGCGGGGTTCGCCGCGGTAGCCCTCGATGGAGTTGAACAGGGCGGTCTCCTCGCCGCAGATGTACGCCCCGGCGCCGCGCCTGATCTCGATGTCGAACGTGTATCCCTGGCCGAGGATGTCGTCGCCGAGCAGCCCGCGGGTGCGTGCCTGGGCGATGGCGTGCTGGAGCAGGCGCAGGGCGCGCGGGTATTCGCCGCGCAGGTAGAGGAAGCCGCGGTGCGCGCCGACCGCGTACCCGGCGATGGTCATCGCCTCGATCAGGGAGTACGGGTCGCCCTCCATGATCACCCGGTCCTTGAAGGTGCCCGGCTCCGACTCGTCGGCGTTGCAGACCAGGTAGTGCGGGTGGGCGGGCTGGGCGGCGGTGGCCTGCCACTTGCGCCCGGTGGGGAACGCGGCGCCGCCCCGGCCGACCAGACCGGAGTCGGTCACCTCGCGGATGACCCCGGCGGGCCCGAGGTCGAAGGCCCGGCGCAGCGCCGCGTAGCCGCCGTGCGCGCGGTAGTCGTCGAGGCTGTACGGGTCGACGACGCCGACGCGGCGCAGCAGGGTCAGCCCGGCCGCTCCCGCCTGCGGTACTGCGCTCCCGGCGCCGGGTTCGGCGGGGGCCGTGACGGGCTCGGCCGCGGCGTGTACCAGGGCGTCGGCGGTGGCGGGCGCGACGACGGCGGTGGCGTACGGGCGTTCCTCGGGGCCCTGCCCGGCGGCGGGCCCGGCCGGGGCGCCCGCCTGGACGAGCAGCGCCGCGGGGGCGCGTTCGCACAGGCCGAGGCAGGGGCTGGGCTGCCACACGAGCCCCCCGGCCGTACCACTGCCGGCCGGAGCGCCCGCAGGAGCGTCCGTCGCGGTGTCCGTCGGAGCACCTGCCGGAGCGCCCGTCGGGGTGCCGGCGGGGCCGAGGCTCCGCTCCAGTGCGGCGCGGAGCCCGGTGGCGCCGCGGCTCGCGCAGGCCAGGTCGGTGCAGACGTGCAGCACCTTCGCGGGACGTGGTGTGACGGAGAGCATCGCGTAGAACGTGGCCACGCCGTACGCCTCGGCCGGGGGCACGGTCAGCCGCCGGCAGAGGTAGTCCAGGGCGCCCTCGCTGATCCAGCCGACCCGGTCGTTGACCGCGTGCAGTCCGGGCAGCAGCAGATCGCGCCGCTCGCGCGCCTCCCGGCCGCCGCGCGCCCAGCGCAGGTCCGTGTCCGTACGGTCGTCCGCGCCCTGCCAGGCGGAGTCGGGCGGGCCGAGCAGGGCGTCGACCGCCGCGCGTTCCTCGTCGGTCGGTTTGCTGTCACCGAAGCGCAGATCCACCTGACGTCAACTCCCGGTCGGTTGGGGAAGCTTCTCGATCCTGATCGCGGACGCCTTGAACTCGGCGGTGCCCGCGATCGGGCAGTTGGCCTCGATGGTGAGCTGGTTGGTGTCCACCTCGTCCGGGAAGTGCATCGACATGAAGGCCAGTCCCGGGCGCAGTCCCGGGTCGATCCAGACCGGTGCCTGTACGGCGCCGCGCCGGGAGCTGACCCGTACCTCCTCACCGGTGGACACCCCGTACCGCTGGGCGTCCTCCGGGCTCAGCTCGACGTACTCGCCGCGGCGCAGCGGGGACGCGAAACTCCCGCTCTGGACGCCGGTGTTGTACGAGTCGAGGCGGCGTCCCGTGGTGAGCCTGACCGGGTACCGCTCGTCGGTGAGGTCGACGGGCGGGTCGTGCCGTACGAGGCCGAAGGGGGCGCGCCTGCCCAGTCGTTCCTGGTCCTGTTCCCACAACCGGCCGTGCAGGAAGGTCGGTTCGAGCCGGTCGGTGGCGGGGCACGGCCACTGGATGCCCTGGTGCTCGGCCAGCCGCTCGTAGGTCATGCCGTAGTGGTCGGGGGAGACCGAACGCAGTTCGTTCCAGACCGACTCGGCGTCCGCGTACTTCCAGGCGTGGCCGAGGCGGCCCGCGAGGTCGCAGATGATGTCGATGTCCTCGCGGGCCTCGCCGGGCGGTTCGACGGCCTTGCGGACGCGCTGCACACGGCGTTCGCTGTTGGTGGTGGTGCCGTCGGTCTCGGCCCAGGCGGCGGTGGCGGGCAGTACCACGTCGGCGAGTTCGGCGGTCCTGGTGAGGAAGATGTCCTGCACCACGAGGCAGTCGAGCCGTCGCATCCGTTCCACGGCCTGCTCGCTGTCGGCCTCCGACTGGGCCGGGTTCTCGCCGATGCAGTAGACGGCCCGGAGCCCGCCGCTCTCCATCGCCTCGAACATCTCGGTCAGGTTGAGCCCGTAGCGGGGCTGGATGACGGTGTCCCAGGCGGTCTCGAACTTCCGCCGTATGTCCGGCTCCAGGATGTCCTGGAAGCCGGGCAGCCGGTTCGGGATGGCGCCCATGTCGCCGCCGCCCTGCACGTTGTTCTGGCCGCGCAGCGGCTGCACGCCGGAGCCGTACCGTCCGACGTGTCCGGTGAGCAGCGCGAGGTTGATCAGGGCGCGCACGTTGTCGGTGCCGTTGTGGTGCTCGGTGATGCCCAGCGTCCAGCAGAGCTGGGCGCGTTCGGCGCGGGCGTAGGCGTGGGCGAGGCCCCTGATCGCCTCGGCGGGCACCCCGGTCACCTGCTCGGCCGCCGTGAGCGTCCAGGGCTCGACCTCGGCCGCGTACGCCTCGAAGCCGGAGGTGGCGCGTGCGATGAACGACGTGTTGTGCAGCCCCGCGTGGATGATCTCGCGGCCGACGGCGTGGGCCATCGGGATGTCCGTGCCGACGTTCAGCCCGAGCCAGCTCTCGGCCCACTCGGCGGTGGAGGTGCGGCGCGGGTCGACGGCGTACATCCGCGCGCCGTTCCTGATGCCGCGCAGGACGTGCTGGAAGAAGATCGGGTGCGCGAAGCGGGCGTTGGAGCCCCACATCACGATCAGGTCCGTGTGGTCGACCTCCCCGTACGAGGAGGTGCCGCCGCCGGACCCGAAGACGGCGGAGAGCCCGGCGACGCTCGGCGCGTGGCAGGTCCGGTTGCAGGAGTCCACGTTGTTGGTGCCCATGACCACCCGCGCGAACTTCTGCGCCACGTAGTTCATCTCGTTGGTGGCGCGGGCGCAGGAGAACATCCCGAACGCGCCGCGCGCCGCGCCCAGTCCCTCGGCCGCCCGGTCCAGTGCCTCGTCCCAGGTCGCCCGGCGCAGGGGGCCGTCCTTGGTGTCCCGCACCATCGGGTGCGTGATACGGGCGTAGGTCTTCGGCGTGCGGTCTCGCTTCTTCACGGTGCGCTCTCCTCGGCGTGAGGGCCGGCGGCCGTACCCAGCGGTATTTGCATACAGTATTCTGTAGGCGGGTGCGCAACGGAAGCCCCATGGACCGGGATTCGGCCACGCACCCGCCGGATCAGGCGGCGGCGCCGCGTCGGAAGGACTCGTCCAGCAGATCGGAGATCGCGCCCACCGTGCGGAGCGTCGGCACGTCCACCCCGGTGATCTCCGCCAGCTCCACGACGGCGGCGAGCAGGACGTCCAGCTCCAGTGGTTTGCCCTTCTCCAGGTCCTGGAGTGTGGACGTCCGGTGGTCACCGACCCGCTCGGCGCCCGCGAGCCGCCGTTCGACGGAGATGTCAGGGCGGCAGCCCAGCGCCGCCGCGACCCGCAGCGACTCCGCCATCATCAGCTCGATGACCTCGCGGGTGGAGCGGTGCAGACACATCTCCCGCATGGTGGCGCGGGTCAGCGCGCTGATCGGGTTGAAGGAGATGTTGCCGAGCAGCTTGATCCAGATGTCCTCGCGTAGCTCCGGTTCGACCGGGCACTTGAGACCGCCCGTCCGCATGGCGTCGCTGAACTCCAAGCAGCGCGCGGAGACCGAGCGGTCCGGCTCCCCGACGGAGAACCTGGTCCCTTCGAGATGCCGGACCACGCCGGGCTCCGCCAGCTCCGTCGCCGCGTACACCACACACCCGATCGCACGCTCGGGCGGCAGGACGGCGCTGACGGAGCCGTCGGCGTCGACGCTCTCGACCCGCCGGCCGTCGTACGGGCCCCCGTGGCCGTGGAAGTACCACCAGGGGATGCCGTTCTGGGCGGCGACGACCGCCGTGCGCTCCTGGAGCAGTGGCGTCACCAGCGGCCCGCACGCCGCGTAGGAGTTCGCCTTGAGACCCAGGAACACGTAGTCGACCGGGCCTATCGCGTCCGGCCGGTCGGTGGCGTGCACCCGCGCGGTGAAATCGCCGCGCGGGCTGCGCACCCGGACTCCGTACTGCCTCATGGCCGCCAGGTGTGGCCCACGGGCGATGAGATGGACATCGGCGCCGGCCCGGTGCAGGGCGGCTCCGACGTAGGCGCCGATGGCTCCGGCGCCGACGACTGCGACTTTCATGGTGACGCTCTCCGTTCGGTTGAGGGGACCGAGGGAAGGCTGTGCCCGCCGACTTCTCTGTCGACAAAATATTGTCTACAGTATGGAGTTCTGGCCGACAAGGCTCCCGGCGACCAGGCTTCTGCCGGGTATGCGGCGGCGCGTACCGTGGAAGATCTCCCCGACCGGGCAGAAGATCTTTCCAAGTGGACAGTTCAAGATCTTCCCAACAGGGCACACGGGTTCCTAGAGTCCGTGACCATGACTCCACCACTCGCGCCCGCCGGCTGGAGCCGCTGGCTGGTGCCCCCCGCGGCACTGTCGGTGCACCTCTCGATCGGCCAGGCTTACGCCTGGAGCGTGTTCAAGCCTCCGCTCGAATCCGCGCTCGGTCTCTCCGGCACCCAGAGCGCTCTCCCGTTCCAACTGGGCATCGTGATGCTCGGTCTGTCGGCCGCCTTCGGCGGCACCCTCGTCGAACGCAACGGGCCGCGCTGGGCGATGACCGTCGCCCTGTGCTGCTTCTCGTCCGGCTTCCTGATAGCCGCGCTCGGCGCCGCCACCGAACAGTTCTGGCTGATCATCCTCGGCTACGGGTTCCTCGGGGGGATCGGCCTCGGCATCGGCTACATCTCCCCGGTCTCCACCCTGATCAAGTGGTTCCCCGACCGTCCCGGCATGGCCACCGGCATCGCCATCATGGGGTTCGGCGGCGGCGCGCTCATCGCCTCGCCGTGGTCCGCGCAGATGCTGAAGTCGTACGGCACCGGCACGGACGGCATCGCGTACGCCTTCCTGACCCACGGCCTGGTGTACGCCGCGTTCATGTCGCTCGGCGTGCTGCTGGTGCGCGTGCCCCCGCCCGGCTACCGGCAGAAGGCGCCAGAAGCGGTGGCGCGGCCGGAGGCGGGCGCCGCCCTGATCTCCACCGCGCAGGTCTCCGCCAGGTCCGCCGTGCGCACCCCGCAGTTCTGGTGCCTGTGGCTCGTCCTGTGCATGAACGTGACCGCCGGTATCGGGATCCTGGAGAAGGCCGCCCCGATGATCACCGACTTCTTCACGGAGACGTCCACGCCCGTCTCCGTGTCGGCCGCCGCCGGGTTCGTCGCCCTGCTCTCCGCCGCCAACATGGCGGGCCGGATCGGCTGGTCCTCCACCTCCGACCTGATCGGCCGGAAGAACATCTACCGCGTCTATCTCGGCGTCGGCGCGGTCATGTATCTGCTCATCGCCCAGTTCGGCGACTCCTCCAAGCCGCTGTTCGTCATCTGCGCGCTGGTGATCCTCTCCTTCTACGGAGGCGGCTTCGCCACCATCCCCGCCTATCTCAAGGACCTCTTCGGCACCTACCAGGTGGGTGCCATCCACGGCCGGCTGCTCACCGCGTGGTCCACCGCCGGCGTGCTCGGCCCGCTCATCGTCAACCGCGTCGCCGACAGCCAGGAAGAGGCCGGCAAGAGCGGAGCGGGGCTCTACGGGCTCTCGTTCACCATCATGATCGGTCTGCTCGTCGTCGGTTTCGTCGCCAACGAACTCGTCAGGCCCGTCCACCCCCGTCACCACGTCCCCGCACCGAAGGAGGCAGCCGATGACCAGCTCGCCGGCGACCAGCGCCACCACGCCTGAACCCCGCCGTACCGGTCTGATCGTCTTCGCCTGGCTTTGGGTGGGGATCCCCCTCGCGTACGGTGTGTACGAGCTGGTCCTGAAGGCCGCCCAGCTTTTCACCGGATAAGGCGGAGTCTCCAACCGGGGCGGAAGAATCCTGTTGGTTCCCCTGCACCCTTACCGGTGAGTCGCTGACGAGACTGGAGAATTCCTGTACGTCGACGAAGAGGGGGTCCGGAGCATGACCGGAACTCGTATCGCCGCGCTGGGGCACTATCAGCCCGCCAAAGTGCTCACCAACCACGACCTGGCGGCGATGGTCGACACCAGTGATGAATGGATCACCAGCCGGGTCGGGATCAAGACCCGGCACGTGGCGGGTCCGGACGAACCGGTGGACGAGCTGGCCGCGCACGCGGGCGCCAAGGCGCTCGCCGCGGCCGGTCTCGCCCCGGCCGACATCGACATGGTGCTGGTCGCCACCTCCACGGCGATCGACCGGTCGCCGAACACCGCCGCGCGGGTCGCTGCCCGGCTCGGCATGGGGTCGCCGGCCGTCATGGACCTGAACGTGGTGTGCGCGGGCTTCACCCACGCCCTCGCCACCGCGGACCACACCGTACGGGCGGGCGCCGCCTCCCGGGTGCTGGTGATCGGCGCGGACAAGATGGCCGCCATCGGCGACTGGACGGACCGTACGACGTGCGTCCTGCTCGGGGACGGCGCGGGCGCGGCCGTGGTCGTGGCGACCGAGCCCGGCGAGGAGCCGGGGATCGGCCCGGTCCTCTGGGGCTCGGTGCCCGAGATGGGGCGCGCCGTAAGGATCGAGGGCACCCCGCCCGTCTTCGCGCAGGAGGGCCAGTCGGTCTACCGCTGGGCGACCACGCAGCTCCCGCCGATCGCCCGCAAGGTCTGCGAGCGCGCCGGCGTCACGCCCGAGGAGCTGGGCGCCGTCGTGCTGCACCAGGCGAATCTGCGGATCATCGAGCCCGTCGCGCAGAAGATCGGCGCGGTCAACGCGGTCATCGCCCGGGATGTCGTGGAATCCGGCAATACGTCCGCCGCCTCGATCCCGATGGCGCTCTCCAAGCTCGTGGCGCGCGGGGAGGTCCCGTCCGGGGCTTCGGCGCTGCTCTTCGGCTTCGGCGGCAACCTCTCCTACGCGGGTCAGGTCATCCGCTGCCCATGAACCCGGCGGATCTCGGTAGACTGTAGACGATAGCCAATGTGATGACGCCCTCACATTCCCGGTGCGGGCGCTTCATCACCGGCTGTCTCCACCGTCATCGACACTGCCGGCCAGGAGGGGGACCGCGATGCTGTCCGCGAAGTTGGCGCAGGGATCCGTGCCCAAGCTCGAACGACCGGGTCCACTGCGGGAGCGCGTCTACGAGGCCCTGCTCGAACTGATAACGACCCGGGCGCTCCAGCCGGGCCAGCATCTCGTCGAGAGCGAACTCGCGGGCCACCTCGGGGTGTCGAGGCAGCCGGTGCGCGAGGCGCTCCAGCGCCTCAACACCGAGGGCTGGGTCGATCTGCGCCCCGCGCAGGGCGCGTTCGTCCATGAACCGACCGAGGAGGAGGCCGACCAGCTCCTCTCGGTCCGTACGCTGCTGGAGGCGGACGCCGCCCGGCTCGCCGCCGCCAACTCCGGTACGGCGGGGATCGCCGCGCTGGAGGAGCTGTGCGCCCGGGGGGAGCGCGCCGTGGCGGACGACGACGTGGATCTGGCGGTCGCCACCAACGCCGCCTTCCACGCCAAGGTGATGGAACTGGCGGGCAACGTCGTCCTGGCCGAGCTGGCCGCGCAGGTGGACCGCCGGGTGCGCTGGTACTACACGCCGGTCGCCCGGCAGCGCGGCAAGCAGTCCTGGATCGAGCACCGCGAGCTGATCGCGGCGATCTCCGCACGGGACGAGGGACGCGCCACCGAGGTCATGAAGGCGCACACGGAGCACACCCGCACCACGTACCACCAGCGCGAACGCACCTGACGCGGCTGCCGTCACCCCGGCTCGCCGTACACCCGCGTACATCTCCGTACGCGCTCCCCGTACATCCCCGGCCGTCACGCGGAATCCGCGTGACGGCCGTCGTGCTTGTCCGGATTCCGGCGGTCGTCGCCCCGGCTTTGTCCTCGGTGTGGAGAAAGTTGGTACGGATTCGCGCGCAACTTCTTCCCCCTGCGGGCAAGCGCTGCTACGTTCCCTCGAAAGCGCGGCACACGGAAATCCGGCCGCACACCGACGTATACGGCCGAGAAGGCGGGGAGGGGCGCGTGAGACGGATGACCGCACGACCCGCGAACGCTCACCAGGCGCGACTGCTCCGGCTGTTGCGCGACGGCGGACCCAACTCCCGCGCGCAGCTCGGGGACCAGGTCGACCTCTCACGCTCCAAGCTGGCCGTCGAGGTGGACCGGCTGCTGGAGACCGGCCTCGTGGTGGCCGACGGGCTGGCCGCCTCCCGCGGCGGCCGGCGCTCCCACAACATCCGGCTCGCGCCCGGCATGCGCTTCCTCGGGGTCGACATCGGCGCCACCTCCATCGATGTGGCCGTCACCAACGCCGAGCTGGAGGTCCTGGGCCACCTCAACCACCCGATGGACGTCCGTGAGGGCCCCGTCGCCGTCTTCGAGCAGGTCCTCGTCATGGCCGACAAGCTCAAAGTCAGCGGGCTGGCCGAGGAGTTCGACGGCGCCGGCATAGGGGTGCCGGGCCCGGTCCGCTTCCCCGAGGGTGTTCCCGTCGCACCGCCGATCATGCCCGGCTGGGACGGCTTCCCCGTACGGGAGGCGCTCAGCCAGGAGCTGGGCTGCCCGGTCATGGTCGACAACGACGTGAACCTGATGGCGATGGGGGAACAGCACGCGGGCGTCGCGCGCTCCGTCGGCGACTTCCTCTGCGTCAAGATCGGTACGGGCATCGGCTGCGGCATCGTGGTCGGCGGCGACGTCTACCGGGGCACGACCGGGAGCGCCGGCGACATCGGCCACATCCAGGTCGAGTTGGACGGCCGCCCCTGCGCCTGCGGCAACAAGGGCTGCCTGGAGGCGTACTTCAGCGGAGCCGCGCTCGCCCGGGACGCGGAGGACGCCGCCCGAACCGGCCGCTCGCCCGAACTGGCCTCCCGGCTCGACGAGTCGGGGGGACCGCTCACCGCCGTGGACGTCGCCGCCGCCGCGGCCGCGGGGGACCCGGCCGCGCTCCAGCTCATCCGCGAGGGCGGTAACCGTGTCGGCCAGGTCATCGCCGGGCTCGTCAGCTTCTTCAACCCCGGTCTCGTGGTGATAGGCGGCGGGGTGACCGGCCTCGGCCACACCCTGCTGGCCAGCGTACGGACCCAGGTCTACCGGCAGTCCCTGCCGCTGGCCACCGGCAATCTCCCCATCGTCCTGGGCGAGTTGGGGCCCGCCGCCGGAGTCACCGGCGCGGCCCGGCTCATCAGCGACCACCTGTTCTCACCGGCCTGACGGCCGGTGCGGCACCACTGATCCACCCGCACCACCCAGCACCACGCGTACGGCCGCCCCCGCACCGGCGGGGCAACGGTCCCACCGGAAGATCCGCGCCATCGGCACCATCGCCTCACCCGCGCCACCGGCACCATCGCCTCACCTGCACCATCGAGCCACCCGTACCACCGGCGCCATCGCGTCACTCGTACCACCGGCGCCATCGCGTCACTCGTACCACCGGCGCCATCGCGCCCACCCGTACCACTGCACGAGCCGCACGAGCCGTCAGAGCCACACCACTCGCACACTCGCAACGAGCCGCGCCACAACACACCGCATCCGTACGACACCACGTTCCTACACCACGTTCGTACACCACGTCCGCACACCACAGCCGTCAGCTCCACCGCACCCTGCCCGTGGGCCGCCGCGCCCCGTGGACCGGGCCGCCATCCGCCGAGGGGATTCGCCATGGCACCAGCTCCACCACCGACCCCGCTGCTCACCATGTCCGGCATCACGAAGACGTTCCCCGGTGTCCGCGCCCTCGACGGTGTGGACCTGGAGGTCGAGGTCGGCGAGGTGCACTGTCTGCTCGGCCAGAACGGCGCCGGCAAGTCCACCCTCATCAAGGTGCTCGCCGGGGCCCACCAGCCCGACGGCGGTGTGATCACCTGGCAGGGCGAGTCGGTCACCCTCAAGTCGCCCATCGCCGCCATGCGGCTCGGCATCGCGACCATCTACCAGGAACTCGACCTGGTGGAAGGGCTGTCGGTCGCCGAGAACATCTTCCTCGGCCACGAGCCCACCACCGCCGGATTCGTGGTCAGGGGCCGCGAGGCGCGGACCAGGGCGACCGCGCTGCTGGCCCGACTCGGCCACCCCGAGATCCAGGCCACCCGTGCCGTCGGCTCGCTCTCCGCCGCCCAGCAGCAGATCGTCTCGATGGCCCGCGCACTCTCCCACGACGTACGGCTCATCGTGATGGACGAACCGTCCGCGGCCCTCGACCCCGACGAGGTCGCCAACCTCTTCCGCATCGTCGACACCCTCACCGCCGACGGGGTCGCGGTCATCTACATCTCCCACCGGCTGGAGGAGATCCGCCGCATCGGCGACCGGGTCACGGTCATCAAGGACGGGCGCACCGTCGCCGTCGCGCTGCCCGCCAAGGAGACCCCGACCCGCGAGGTCGTCGCGCTGATGACCGGCCGGAACGTCGAGTACGTCTTTCCCGAGCGGCCCGCCGCCGGTACGGCGAACGGCGCCGCGCGTCCGGAGCCCGTGCTGCGCGTCGAAGGGCTCGCCAGGGAGGGGGAGTTCGCCCCCGTCGACCTCGAACTGCGCCCCGGGGAGATCGTCGGGCTCGCCGGGCTCGTCGGCTCCGGGCGCTCCGAGATCCTTGAGACGATCTACGGGGCGCGCCGGCCGAGCGCGGGCCGGGTCCTGGTCGACGGCGTACCGCTGCGCCCCGGCAGTGTCCGTGCCGCCGTCCGCGCGGGTCTCGGCCTCGCCCCCGAGGAGCGCAAGGCCCAGGGCCTGCTGATGCTGGAATCCGTCACCCGCAACGTGTCGGTGTCGTCGCTGGGCCGCTTCTCCCGGGGCGGCTGGCTCGACCACACCGCCGAACGCACCGCCGCGCAGGCCGCCACCAGGGAACTCTCCCTGCGTCCCGACAACCCGGACGCCCGTATCCGTACCCTCTCCGGCGGCAACCAGCAGAAGGCGGTCCTCGCGCGCTGGCTGCTGCGCGGCTGCCGGGTACTGCTGCTCGACGAGCCGACGCGCGGCGTCGACGTGGGCGCCCGCGCCGAGCTGTACGCCGTGATCCGCCGGCTGGCCGACGAGGGCCTGGCCGTACTGCTCGTCTCCAGCGAGGTCCCCGAGGTGCTGGGCCTCGCGGACCGGGTGCTGGTGCTCCGGGAGGGCGAGGTCGTCCACCGGGCGCCGGCCCAGGAGCTGGACGAGCACCGTGTACTCGATCTTGTGATGGAAGGGACTCCGACGCCATGACACAGCCCGCCTCCGAGGAACGGCGGGGCGGGCCCGACGACGCGCCCGCGTCCGGGCCGCCCACTTCGCCCGCCTCGCTCGCCTCGCCCGCTCCGCTCGCCGAACCGGCCGCCACCGGTCACGCCACCAAAGCCGCCCAGGCCGCCAAACCCCCTCAGGGAAACGGTGGTTGGCGTGCCCTCGGGATGCGTCTCGATGTCCGTAACCTCTCCCTGCTCGGGGTGCTCGCCGCGCTGATCGTCGTCGGCGGCATCACCAAGCCCGACCAGTTCCTCGACACCAACAACCTCCAACTGGTGCTGACCCAGGCGTCGGTCATCGGTGTGGTCACCGTCGGCATGACCTTCGTGATCACCAGCGGCGGCATCGACCTGTCGGTCGGCGCGATCGTCGCCCTCGCCTCGGTCTGGGCGACGACCCTGGCCACCCAGGAGTACGGGTTCGCCGGGATCCTCTTCACCGCGGTGATCGTCGGGCTCGGCTGCGGCCTGGTGAACGGGGTACTGATCGCGTACGGCGGGATGGTGCCGTTCATCGCGACCCTCGCGATGCTCGCCTCCGCCCGGGGGCTCGCGCTCCAGATCACCGACGGCAAGACACAGATCGTCACCGTCGACCCGGTCCTCGACCTCGGTGTCCCCGACGCGTACATCCTGGGGATACCGCCGCTCGTCCTGGTCTTCGCGCTCGTCACGGTCATCGGCTGGCTGATTCTGAACCGTACGACCTTCGGCCGGCGCACCGTCGCCGTCGGCGGCAACGCGGAGGCCGCCCGGCTCGCCGGGATCGACGTCCGCAGGCAGCGGCTCTACCTCTACCTGCTCTCCGGGCTGTGCTGCGGGATCGCGGCCTTCCTGCTGATCATCCTGGCGGGCTCGGGACAGAACACCAACGGAAACCTGTACGAGCTGGACGCCATCGCCGCGGCGATCATCGGCGGCACGCTCCTCAGCGGGGGCCGGGGCACCATCGTCGGTTCCGTTCTCGGGGTCCTCGTCTTCACCACGATCACCAACATCTTCGCTCTGAACAACCTCCAGAGCGACGTCCAGCAGATCGCCAAGGGCGCCATCATCGTCGCCGCCGTACTGGTCCAGCGCCGCACCGCGCGCAACGGCGAGGCCTGACTTCCCGCCTCGTACCCGCTCACCCTCGTACCGCCCTATCCGAAGGGTTGAACCGCCATGCCAGAAACCAGCCGCAGAGGACTCCTGTTCGGCACCGCCGCAGTCTCCGCGGGCGCCCTCCTCACCGCCTGTACCAGCAACGAGCCCGCCGCGAGCAAGGAGACGGCCGCCGCGAGCGTGCCCGCCGCCGACGACAAGCCCGGCAAGCCCCTCACCATCGGCTTCGCGGGGCCCCAGGCCGACCACGGCTGGCTCAACGCGATCAACGAGCAGGCCAAGGCCCGGGCGAAGAAGTACTCGGAGATCACCCTCGACATCACCGAGGGCTCCAACGACATCGCCGCGCAGATCGGCCAGGTCGAGACGCTCATCAACAAGAAGGTCGACGTCCTGGTGATCCTGCCGGCCGACGGCAAGGCCCTCACCCAGGTCGGCCTGAAGGCCATGCGCGCCGGGATCCCGGTCATCAACCTCGACCGGATCTTCTCCAACCCGCAGGCGTACCGCGCCTACATCGGCGGCGACAACTACGGCATGGGCGTCAGCGCCGGCAACTACATCGGCGAGAAGCTCAAGGGCAAGGCGAACGCCAAGGTCATCGAACTGGCCGGGATCGACGGCCTGGAGCTGACCCAGCTGCGCAGCAAGGGGTTCGACGACGCCCTGAAGAACTACCCGAACATCAAGAAGGTCGCCCGTCAGGCCGCCGACTTCACCGTCGAGTCGGGCCAGGCGAAGATGGCCCAGCTCCTCCAGGCGCAGTCCTCCTTCGACGCGCTGTGGAACCACGACGACGACCAGGGCGTGGGCGCCCTGCGCGCCATCCAGCAGGCCGGCCGCGACGACTTCCTGATGGTCGGCGGCGCCGGGGCCAAGGCGGCGATGGACGCGATCAAGGCCGACAACAGTGTGCTCAAGGCCACTGTTCTCTACCCGCCGACGATGGCCGCCTCCGCCATCGACCTGGCCCGCGCCCTGGGCAACGCCAAGGGCATCAGCGGGATTGCGGAGCTGGAGATCCCGGCCTCGGTCACCCTCTACTCGGCCGTGGTCGACAAGGGCAACGTCGACCAGTACCTGCCCACCGGCTTCAACTAGTGCCCCTCTCGGCATTAGGCCAGGGCCCGGGGCCTTTCGTCCGGATCAGGCCGGATCAGGGCGCGGTGCCGGGGCACGGTACCGGCGCGCGTGAGCCCGGCAGGACCTGGACGAGAGGCCCGGACCGGACCCGCCCGTGCCGGAAGGCGCACGGGCGGCACCGGACCACCCCCCACCGAGCGAGAGACGAGGAGTACTCCGTATGACCCCCAGGGAAGCGGCGGAGCAAGCAGCCGGTGCACCGCCGACACTCGGCATCGGCATGATCGGATACGCGTTCATGGGCGCCGCCCACTCGCAGGGTTGGCGCACCGCGGGACACGTCTTCGACCTGCCGATGCGGCCCGTGCTCGCCGCGATCTGCGGCCGGGACGAGACCGCCGTGCGGGCAGCCGCGCAGAGACACGGCTGGGCAGCGGCCGAAACGGAGTGGCGGGAGCTGATCGCGCGCGACGACGTGGCGGTGGTCGACATCTGCACACCGGGGGACAGCCATGCGGAGATCGCCATCGCCGCGCTGGAGGCGGGCAAGCACGTCCTGTGCGAGAAGCCCCTCGCCAACTCGGTGGCCGAGGCCGAGGCGATGGTCCGGGCGGCGCGCGCCGCGCGCTCCCGTGGCCAGCTCGCCATGGTCGGCTTCAACTACCGCCGGGTGCCGGCCATCTCGTACGCCAGGAAGCTCATAGCGGAGGGCCGGCTCGGCACGCTGCGCCATGTACGGGTCACGTACCTCCAGGACTGGCTGGCCGATCCGGCGGCCCCGCTGACCTGGCGGCTCAAGCGCGAGCACGCCGGGTCGGGGGCGCTGGGCGACCTCGGCGCGCACATCGTCGATCTGGCGCAGTTCCTGACGGGGGACGTGCTGGTGGGGGTCTCGGCGCTCTCCGAGACCTTCGTCAAGGAGCGGCCCGTCCTCGGCGGCGCGACCGCCGGTCTGTCCGGGGCCGCCGGAACCGGGACCGGCGCGGTGACCGTCGACGACGCGGTGGTGTTCACCGGACGGCTCGCCTCGGGCGCGCTGGCCTCCTTCGAGGCGACGCGGATGGCCTCGGGCCGCAAGAACGCGCTCCGCCTGGAGATCAACGGCGAGCGCGGCTCGCTCGCCTTCGACCTGGAGCGGCTGAACGAGCTGTCGTTCCACGACCACACCGAGCCCGCGCCCTCGTCCGGTTTCCGCCGGATCCTGGTCACGGAGCCGGAGCATCCCTATCTGGAGGCGTGGTGGCCGCCGGGCCACGCGCTGGGGTACGAGCACACGTTCGTGCACGAGGTGCGCGACCTGGTCGAGGCGGTGGCCGCCGGGCGCGATCCGGTGCCGTCGTTCGAGGACGGGCTCCAGGTGCAGCGGGTGCTCGCCGCGGTGGAGGACAGCGCGGCGAAGAACGCCGTGTACACGCCCGTGCCGCCGCCGGGGGACTCCGTGTCCGCTCCGTCCACCGATCAGCAGTCCTGATTCCCAGAGAGTCCGGGAATTCCCAGAAGGAGGTCCGAATGCCACGTCCGTTCACGCTCTTCACCGGCCAGTGGGCCGATCTGCCCCTGGAGGAGGTGTGCCGGCTCGCCCGTGACTTCGGTTACGACGGACTGGAACTCGCCTGCTGGGGCGATCACTTCGAGGTCGACAAGGCCCTCGCCGACCCGGCTTACCTGGCCGGCCGCCACCAGCTCCTCGACAAGTACGGGCTGAAGTGCTGGGCGATCTCCAACCACCTCGTCGGCCAGGCCGTCTGTGACAACCCCATCGACGCGCGTCACCAGGGCATCCTGCCGTCCCGCATCTGGGGCGACGGCGAGCCCGAGGGCGTCAGGCGGCGCGCCGCCGCCGAGATCCAGGACACCGCACGGGCCGCCGCGGCCTTCGGCGTCGACACGGTCGTGGGCTTCACCGGCTCCTCGATCTGGCATCTCGTGGCGATGTTCCCGCCCGTTCCGCCCGGCATGATCGAGCGGGGGTACGAGGACTTCGCGGAGCGGTGGAACCCGATCCTGGACGTCTTCGACGCCGAGGGCGTCCGCTTCGCGCACGAGGTCCACCCGAGCGAGATCGCGTACGACTACTGGACCACCCACGAGGCGCTGAAGGCGGTGGACCACCGTCCCGCGTTCGGGCTGAACTTCGACCCGAGCCACTTCGTCTGGCAGGACCTGGACCCGGTCAACTTCCTCTACGACTTCCGCGACCGCATCTACCACGTCGACTGCAAGGAGGCGCGCAAGCGTCTCGACGGCCGCAACGGGCGCCTCGGCTCCCATCTGCCCTGGGGCGACCCGCGGCGCGGCTGGGACTTCGTCTCGGCCGGTCATGGCGATGTGCCGTGGGAGGACGTCTTCCGGATGCTGCGGTCGATCGGGTACGAGGGCCCCGTCTCCGTCGAGTGGGAGGACGCGGGCATGGACCGGCTGGCCGGGGCGCCCGAGGCGCTCGCCGGTCTGAAGCGTTTCGACTTCGACCCGCCGAGCGCGTCGTTCGACGCCGCGTTCGGGGGCGGTGAGTAGGTCCGGAACCCCCGGTACGGGGTCCTCCCCGCCCCGGGGAGTTCCGGTCGCCCGGCGGCGGCTCGCGCCGCCGGGCGGTCCCGGCTGCCCGGCGGGCGCTTTGTCCAGAAACTGGAAGAAGTTCAACTTCACCCGTGCGCAAGGTCTTTCGGTACGGGACGAACACGGCTACCGTCCATGACATTGAGTTGTACAGAACAACGCGTATCACCTGGCATCACACAGCACCACGTTGGTCCCCGATGTGACGGCGCACGTCGGTGACAGAGCCACCTCCACGGGAACCCGGTGCGCGACGAGCACCACCCGGGGAGGAGAGGACGCGAGGGACCGCGTTCTCCCGGCAACCAGCAGGTACGAACAGCCCACTGTGGAGGACTTTCGTGCACAGAAAACGCCCCCGAGCCGGCCAGCACCCCCGAGCCAGAAACCTCCTCGCACTCCTGACGGGCGCCCTGCTCGCCGGGTCGAGCCTGAGCGCCGTACCCGCGTCCGCCGCCGGGTCAGGACCGTCGGCCGCCGAAGAGAGCTTCCAGCAGGTGACCCTCGCCAAGGGCGCCGACGAGGTGGGTGAGCCCATGTCGCTCGCCGTACTCCCGGACCGCCGCGTCCTGCACACCTCGCGCGACGGCACCCTGCGCATCACCGACGCCGGCGGCGACACCATGGTCTCCGGCAACCTGGACGTCTACAGCCACGACGAGGAAGGTCTCCAAGGCGTCGGGGTGGACCCCGGATTCGCCGAGAACCGGGCGATCTACCTCTACTACGCGCCCAAGCTGGACACCCCCGCGGGCGACGCCCCCGAGAACGGGGCGCCCGCCGACTTCGCCCCCTTCGACGGCATCAACCGGCTCTCGCGCTTCACCCTGAACGAGGACGGCACCCTCGACAAGGCGAGCGAGAAGAAGGTCCTCGACGTCGCCGCCACCCGCGGCACCTGCTGCCACGTCGGCGGTGACATCGCCTTCGACGCCGACGGCAACCTGTACCTGTCGACCGGCGACGACACCAACCCGTTCGCCTCCGACGGCTACACCCCGATCGACGAACGGACCGACCGGAACCCGGCGTTCGACGCCCAGCGCAGCGCGGGCAACACCAACGACCTGCGCGGCAAGCTCCTGCGCGTCAAGGTCGCCGAGGACGGCTCGTACACCGTCCCCGAGGGCAACCTCTTCGCCCCGGGCACCGAGAAGACCCGCCCCGAGATCTACGCCATGGGCTTCCGCAACCCGTTCCGCATATCCGTCGACCAGCAGACCGGTGTCGTGTACGTGGGGGACTACGGCCCCGACGCGGGCGCCGCCTCCCCGACCCGCGGCCCGTCCGGCATGGTCGAGTTCGCGCGGGTCACCGGACCCGGCAACTACGGCTGGCCGTACTGCGTCGGGAAGAACGAGCCGTTCGTCGACTACGACTTCGCCACCAAGGAGTCCGGCGCGGCCTTCGACTGCGCCGCGCCGAAGAACACCTCGCGGAACAACACCGGGATCACCGACCTGCCGCCCGCCCAGCCCGCCTGGATCGACTACGACGGCGGCAGCGTGCCCGAGTTCGGCTCCGGATCCGAGTCCCCGATGGCCGGCCCGGTCTACCGTTACGACGCCGACCTCGACTCCCCGGTGAAGTTCCCCGAGGAGTACGACGGCGACTTCTTCGCCACCGAGTTCGGCCGCCAGTGGATCAAGCGGATCGAGCAGGGCGAGGACGGCACGGTCGAGAAGATCAACCCCTTCCCGTGGACCGGCACCCAGGTCATGGACTCGGCCTTCGGCCCGGACGGCGCGCTCTACGTGCTCGACTACGGCCTCTCCTGGTTCGGCGGCGACGAGCACTCCGCGCTCTACCGCATCGAGAACTCCACCGGCGGCAAGTCACCGATCGCCGTGGCCGCCGCGAGCAAGACCTCCGGGACCACGCCGCTGAAGGTCACGTTCTCCTCGGCCGGCACCCAGGACCCCGACGGCGACGCGCTCAGCTACGCCTGGGACTTCGGCGACGGCGCCACCTCCACCGAGGCCAACCCGGCCCACACGTACCGGAAGAACGGCACGTACACCGCGCGGCTCACCGTCACCGACCCGACGGAGCGCACCGGTACCGCGTCCGTACGGGTGGTCGTCGGCAACACCGCGCCCAAGGTGACGCTCGAACTCCCCGCGGACGGACACCTCTTCAACTTCGGGGACAAGATCCCCTTCAAGGTGAAGGTCACCGACCCGGAGGACGGCACGATCGACTGCTCCAAGGTCGTCGTCCGCTACATCCTGGGCCATGACAACCACGGCCACCCGATCACCTCCGCGAACGGCTGCGAAGGCACCATCACCGCGCCCGCGGACACCGAACACGACCCCAACGCCAACATCTTCGGTGTGATCGACGCCGAGTACACCGACGGCGGAGGCGGCGGCCAGGCCGCGCTGACCACCCATGACCAGGCACAGCTCCAGCCGCGCCACCGGCAGGCCGAGCACTTCGACAACTCCTCCGGCGTCAAGGTCTACGAGAAGGCCGCGGCCAACGGCGGCAAGACCGTCGGCGACATCGACAACGGCGACTGGATCTCCTTCAAGCCGTACAACCTGACCGGATCGAAGACGCTCACCGCCCGGATCTCCTCCGGCGGCGCCGGCGGCTTCCTGGAGGTACGGACCGGCTCCGCGACCGGCAACCTGCTCGGCTCCGCGCCGATCCCCGTCACCGGCGGCTGGGAGACCTTCCAGGACATCGACGTACCGCTGCGCTCCGTACCGAAGAAGACCACCGAACTCTTCCTGGTCTTCAAGGGCGGCTCGGGCGCGCTCTACGACGTGGACGACTTCCAGCTCTCCGACGCCGTGCCCGGCAAGACCGAGAAGCGGGTCCTGGTCTTCTCCAAGACCGCCGGATTCCGCCACGACTCGATCCCCGCGGGCGTCACCGCCCTCAAGGAGCTGGGCAAGACCACCGGTATCACCGTCGACTCCACCGAGGAGGCGGGCCAGTTCACCACCAACAACCTCGCCCGGTACGACGCGGTGGTCTTCCTCTCCACCACCGGTGACGTGCTCAGCGCCGACCAGCAGAAGGCGTTCGAGAACTACGTCGCCACCGGCGGCGGCTACATGGGCGTGCACGCCGCGGCGGACACCGAGTACGAGTGGAAGTTCTACGGTGGCCTCGTCGGCGCCTACTTCGACTCGCACCCGGCGATCCAGCCCGCCACCGTACGCGTCGAGGACCACGACCACCCGGCCACCGCGCACCTGGACGACGAGTGGCAGCGCACCGACGAGTGGTACAACTACCGCACCAACCCGCGCGGTCAGGCCCGCGTCCTCGCCACCCTGGACGAGACCACCTACCAGGGCGGCACGATGAAGGGCGACCACCCGATCGCCTGGTGCCAGACCTACGAGGGCGGCCGGTCCTTCTACACCGGCGGCGGCCACACGAAGGAGTCGTACGCCGACGCGCCCTTCCGGGAGCACCTGCTCGGCGGACTGCGGTACGCGGCCGGCCAGGTCAAGGCCGACTGCAAGCCGAAGACCGGCTACCGCTCCCTCTTCAACGGCAAGACCCTCGAAGGATGGAAGCAGGCGGGCCCCGGGAAGTTCGACGTCGTGGACGGCGAACTGCGCTCGGAGGGCGGCATGGGACTGCTCTGGTACCAGGCCAAGGAGCTCGGCTCGTACTCCCTGAAGCTGGACTGGAAGATGGCCGGTGACGACAACTCCGGTGTCTTCGTGGGCTTCCCGGCCTCCGACGACCCCTGGTCCGCGGTGAACAACGGGTACGAGGTGCAGATCGACGCCACCGACACCCCCGACCGCACCACCGGCTCGGTGTACGGCTTCAAGTCCGCCGACGTCAAGGCCCGGGACCGGGTGCTGCGCCCGCCGGGCCAGTGGAACAGCTACGAGATCAAGGTCCAGGGTGAGCGGCTCCAGATCTTCCTCAACGGAGTGAAGATCAACGACTTCACCAACAAGGATCCGGCGCGCAGCCTGAAGAACGGTTACATAGGGCTCCAGAACCACGGGGCCGACGACCAGGTGTCGTTCCGCGACATCCAGATCAAGGAACTGCCCTCCACCTGACGGGCGGGACCGCCGGCCGGCGGCGGGCGGGGAGGCGCCGTACCCCCCGCCCGCCGTCCACCACCGCACCACACCACCGCAGCGCACCACCGCGACATCGCGTGATCACCACACCACACCACACCGCACCACCGCAGGGAGGCAGCCCGTGACCACCACCGGTACGGAATCGACAGCAGCGGGGACGGCCCGGGCCGCCGTACGAACAGGGGTGTGGTTCGTCGGGGCGCGCGGCTCCGTCGCCACCACGGCCGTCGCGGGGTGCGCGGCCGTCACCGCCGGACTCCACCCCCCGACGGGCATGGTCACCGAGACCGCGCCCTTCGCCGGGGCCGGGCTGCCCGCCCTGTCCACACTCGTCTTCGGCGGACACGACACGGCGAGCTGCCCGCTCCCCAAACGCGCGGAGGCGCTGACCACCGCGGGCGTGCTGCCGCACGGACTGACCGCCGGAATCCAGGCCGAACTCACCGCCGCCGACCGGGAGATACGGACCGGCGGCCCCCAGCCCGGCGACACCAGGAGCGACGACGAGATCATCGACGGCTTCGCCGCCGACCTCACCGACTTCGCGCGACGCACCGGCGTCACCCGCACCGTCGTCGTCAACGTCTCCTCGACCGAGGCCGAACCGGACCCCGACGACCCGCGCCTGCCGGCGAGTTCGCTCTACGCGGCGGCGGCGGTACGGGCCGGCTGCTCATACGTCAACTTCACCCCCTCGACCGGGCTGCGCACCGCCGCCCTCACCGCCGCCGCGGCGGCCCGCGGACTTCCCCACGCGGGCCGCGACGGCAAGACAGGCCAGACGCTGCTCCGTTCCGTACTCGCGCCCATGTTCGTCCAGCGGGCCCTGACCGTCCGGGCGTGGTCCGGTACGAACCTGCTGGGCGGCGGGGACGGAGCGGCGCTGGCCGACCCGGCCGCGGCGGCGGCCAAGAACGCGGGCAAGGAGCGCGTTCTCACCGACACCCTGGGCTCCGCGCCCGAGGGCGAGGTCCACATCGACGACGTCCCGGCGCTCGGTGACTGGAAGACCGCCTGGGACCACATCGCCTTCGACGGCTTCCTCGGCTCGCGCATGGTCCTCCAGACCATCTGGCAGGGCTGCGACTCCGCGCTCGCCGCGCCCCTGGTCCTCGACCTGGCCCGGCTGGTGGCCCGCGCCCACGAGACCGGACTCGGCGGCCCCCTGCCCGAACTCGGCTTCTACTTCAAGGACCCGGACGGCGGCCCCGCCGCACTCGCCGAACAGTTCGAGGCGCTGCTCTCCTTCGCGGAGCGGCTGGGGGAGCGCGGATGAGCGCTCGCACCGCGAACCCGGGTACCGGCCGGCTCGGTGCCTGGGCCGAACTGCTGCGCGTCTCCGCCCTGTTCACCGTGGTCGGCGACGGGCTCGCGGGCGCGGCGTCGCTCGGGGTACGGCCCGGCCGTTCCACCGCGCTCGCCGTGGGCGCCTCGCTCTGCCTGTACGAGGCGGGCATGGCCCTCAACGACTGGGCCGACCGCGAGGAGGACGCGGTCGACCGCCCGCACCGTCCGATCCCGTCGGGCCGGATCTCCCCGCCCGCGGCCCTCGCGGCGGCCGGCGGCCTGACCGCCGCGGGCCTGGCGCTCGCCGCCCGCGCGGGCCGCCCCTCGCTGGCGGTGGGCGCGGCGCTGGCGGCCACGGTCTGGTCGTACGACCTGCACCTCAAGCACACCCCGGCGGGCCCGGCGGCGATGGGCGCGGCCCGCTCCCTGGACCTGCTGCTCGGCGCCACGGCGACAGCGACGGCCAACGTGAGTGCGTCGAGTGCCGCGGGGGGCGCCGGGCGTTCGGCCGGGAACGGCGTACGGGCCGCGCTGCCGGCCGCCGCCGTCCTCGGCGTGCACACCGCCGCCGTCACCACCGTCTCGCGCCGCGAGACACAGGGCGGCTCGACCGTCCTGCCGCTCGCCGCGCTCGCGGTGACCGGGACGGTGGGGGCGCTCCTCGGCCGCCGGCCACCGCCGGCCGGCCCCGGCGCCTCCGGCCGGACGGCCCGCCACGCACTCGCCGCCGGCCTCGCCGCCGTCTACGCGGGGACCGCCGGGCGGCCCCTGCTGCACGCCGCGCTCAACCCGTCCCCCGCCCTCACCCAGCGCGCCGTCGGCGGCGGGATCCGGGCCATGATCCCGCTCCAGGGCGCGCTGGCCGCGCGCGGCGGGGCGGCCGGGGTGGCGCTGGGAGTCATGGGGCTGGTACCGCTGGCCCGCACCGTCGCACGGAAAGTGAGCCCCACATGAGTCTGCGTCTCGGATACGGCACCAACGGGCTCACCGATCTACGGCTGGACGACGCCCTCGGCCTCCTCGCCGACCTCGGCTACGACGGCGTCGGACTCACCCTCGACCACATGCACCTCGACCCGACGGCCCCCGAGCTGGCCGCCCGTACCCGCCGCGTCGCCGGCCGCCTCGCGGAACTCGGGCTCGACGTCACCGTCGAGACCGGCGCCCGCTATGTCCTCGACCCGCGCCGCAAGCACGGCCCCACCCTGCTCGACCCGGACCCCGAGGGGCGCGCCGCCAGGACCGGGCTGCTCGTCACGGCCGTCCAGGTCGCCGCCGATCTCGGCGCCCACGCCGTGCACTGCTTCAGCGGCGTCACCCCGGACGGTACGGACCCCGACACCGCGTGGAAGCGGCTCGAAGAGGCGATGGGACCCGTGCTCGACGCCGCCGAGGCCGCCGACATCCCGCTCGCGATCGAGCCGGAGCCCGGCCACCTCGTCGGGGACCTCGCCGGTTTCCACGAACTCAGACACCGCCTCGGAGACCCCGACCCGCTCGGCCTCACCCTCGACATCGGCCACTGCCAGTGTCTGGAGGCCGCGTCGCCCGCCGACTGCGTACGCGAGGCCTCGCCCTGGCTGCGGCACGTACAGATCGAGGACATGCGACGCGGTGTCCACGAGCATCTGCCGTTCGGCGAGGGCGAGATCGACTTCCCGCCCGTCCTCGAAGCGCTGGCCGCCACCGGCTACCAGGGCCTGACCGTCGTGGAGTTGCCCCGGCACTCCCACGCCGGGCCCGAACTCGCCCGTACCTCCTTGGACTTCCTCCGCGCCCTGGAGGTACGCGCATGACGCACGACCACGCGGAACCGGCGGGCACTCTCGCCCCGGACGCCGCCTCCTGGCTCGACGCGGCGCTGGCGGAGGCGAGCGCCGCAGCCGGGCAGCAGGACACCGGCGCCGCCGCCCCCTGGGAGCTGCGCTTCGCCGCCGCCGGGCGCCACTGCGGCCAGGACCACGCGGACGCCGTACGCATCCTGCTGCTCCACCGGGCCGGAGCGGGAACGGCCACCCTCACCCGGCTCTACCACCGGGGCAACGCCGCCGAGCGCCGCGCCGTGCTGCTCGCCCTGCCCGAGCGCGTCACCGGACCCGGCGCGCTGCCCCTGGTCGAGGACGCGCTGCGGACCAACGACACCCGGCTCGTCGCTGCGGCCGTCGGCCCGTACGCCGCCGCCCACCTCGACGCCCACGCCTGGCGGCACGCCGTCCTCAAGTGCCTCTTCACGGAGGTCGCCCTCGACGCCGTCGCCGAGCTGGCCCCACGCGCCCACGGGGACGCCGAACTGGCCCGCATGCTCCGCGACTTCGCCGCCGAGCGTTCTGCCGCGGGCCGCCCCGTACCCGCCGACCTGCACCGTGCGCTCCACCTGACCGGCGAGGAGTCCTGATGCGTATCTTCGACCCCCATATCCACATGACGTCCCGTACCACGGACGACTACCGGGCGATGTACGCCGCCGGTGTGCGCGCCCTCGTCGAGCCGTCCTTCTGGCTCGGCCAGCCCCGCACCTCGCCCGCCAGCTTCTACGACTACTTCGACGCCCTGCTCGGCTGGGAACCGTTCCGCGCCGCCCAGTACGGCATCGCCCACCACTGCACCCTCGCCCTCAACCCCAAGGAGGCGGGCGACCCGCGCTGCACCCCGGTCCTGGACGAACTGCCCCGCTACCTCGTCAAGGACGGCGTCGTCGCCGTCGGCGAGATCGGCTACGACTCCATGACCCCGGCCGAGGACACCGCGCTCGCCACCCAGCTCCAGCTCGCCGCCGACCACGGCCTGCCCGCCCTCGTCCACACCCCGCACCGCGACAAGCTCGCCGGGCTGCGCCGCACCATCGACGTCGTACGGGAGTCCGCGCTCGACCCGGACCGGGTCCTGCTCGACCACCTCAACGAGACCACCGTCAAGGAAGCCGCGGACAGCGGAAGCTGGCTCGGCTTCTCCATCTACCCGGACACCAAGATGGACGAGGACCGGATGGTCGCCGTGCTCAAGGAGCACGGCACGGAGAAGGTCCTCGTCAACTCGGCCGCCGACTGGGGCAACAGCGACCCCCTCAAGACCCGCAAGGTCGCGGACGCCATGCTGGCGGCCGGATTCGACGCCGACGACGTCGATCTCGTCCTGTGGCGCAACCCCGTCGCCTTCTACGGACTCAGCGGCCGGCTCCAGCTCGACGTCCCGGCCCCCGACGCCCTGCACGAGGGCAACTCCGTTCTGCGCGGCGGGGAGTGAGCCGATGCGCTTCCGCCACCCCGACGGCTCCACCGTCCACCTCGCGTACTGCACCAACGTCCATCCCGCCGAGACCCTCGACGGTGTCCTCGCCCAACTGCGCGACCACTGCGAGCCGGTACGCAAACGCCTCGGCCGTGACCGTCTCGGCATCGGCCTCTGGCTCGCCAGGGACGCCGCCCAGGCCCTGATCAACGACCCGGTCGTCCTGCGCGGGCTGCGCTCCGAACTCGACCGGCGCGGACTGGAGGTCGTCACCCTCAACGGCTTCCCGTACGAGGGGTTCGGCGCCGAGGAGGTCAAGTACCGGGTCTACAAGCCCGACTGGACCGACCCCGAGCGGCTGTCCCACACCGCCGACCTGGCCAGACTGCTGGCCGCGCTGCTGCCCGACGACGTCACCGAGGGCTCGGTGTCCACCCTGCCGCTCGGCTGGCGCACCGCCTGGGACGCCACCGCCGCACACACCGCGCACACCGCGCTCACCACCCTCGCCGGACGTCTCGACGCGCTGGAGGAGCTGACCGGCAAGTCCATCCGGATCGCCCTGGAGCCGGAGCCCGGCTGCATCGTGGAGACCACCGCCGACGCGATCGGCCCGCTCTCCGCGCTCCCCGACCGGATCGGCATCTGCGTCGACACGTGCCATCTCGCCACCTCCTTCGAGGACCCGGCCGCCGCCTTCGACGCGCTGGACGCCGCCCGCATCCCCATCCCCAAGGCGCAGCTCTCCGCCGCCCTGCACGCCGAGCACCCGCACCTGCCCGAGGTGCGGGAGGCCCTGCGCGCCTTCGACGAGCCCCGCTTCCTCCACCAGACCCGCACCAGCACCGCCGCCGGACTGCGCGGCACCGACGATCTGGACGAGGCGCTGGCCGGCGGGTCGCTGCCCGAAGGGGCGCCCTGGCGCGCCCACTTCCACGTACCGCTGCACGCGCCGCCCGCCCCGCCGCTCACCTCCACCCTTCCCGTGCTCCAGGAGGCGCTGGGCCGGCTCGTCGGCGGAGCCGAGCCGCGCACCCGCCACCTGGAGGTCGAGACGTACACCTGGCAGGCGCTCCCGCCGGAGCTGCGGCCCCGCTCGCGCGGCCGGCTCGCCGAGGGGATCGCCGCCGAACTCACCCTGGCCAGGGACCTGCTGGTCGACCTCGGCCTCAAGGAGCTGCCATGAGCGACACCCCGGCCGGGCCTCCGGCCGACACGCCGACCGCGCGTCCGACGCCCCTGCTGGTCCTCGACGTCGTCGGCCTCACCCCGCAACTGCTGCGCCACATGCCGCACCTGACGGAGCTCGCCGGGTCCGGCTCGCAGGCCCCGCTGACCACCGTGCTGCCGGCCGTCACGTGCAGCGCGCAGTCCACCTTCCTCACCGGCACCCTTCCCGCCGAGCACGGCATCGTCGGCAACGGCTGGTACTTCCGCGAGCTGGGCGACGTCCTCCTCTGGCGGCAGCACAACGGCCTCGTCTCCGGCGACCGGCTCTGGGACGCGGCCCGCCGCGCGTATCCCGGCTACACCGTCGCCAACATCTGCTGGTGGTACGCGATGGGCGCCGACACCGACTACACGGTCACCCCGCGCCCCGTCTACTACGCCGACGGACGCAAGGAGCCCGACTGCTACACCCGGCCGCCCGCGCTCCACGACGAACTCACCGAGAAATTGGGCACGTTCCCCCTCTTCCACTTCTGGGGGCCCGGCGCCGACCTGGTCTCCTCCCAGTGGATCGTGGACGCGACCCGCCACATCATCGCCACCCGCCGCCCCGATCTCGCCCTCTGCTACGTCCCGCACCTGGACTACGACCTCCAGCGCTTCGGCCCCGACGACCCCCGCTCCCACCGGGCCGCCGCCGAACTCGACGCGGTCCTGGCCCCGTTGCTCGCGGACGCCAAGGCGGAAGGCCGTACCGTCGTGGCGCTCTCCGAGTACGGCATCACCCGGGTCTCCCGGCCCGTCGACATCAACCGCGCGCTGCGCAGGGCCGGGCTCCTTGAGGTCCACACCCAGGACGGCATGGAGTACCTGGACACCATGGCCTCCCGCGCCTTCGCCGTCTCGGACCACCAGCTCGCGCACGTCTACGTACGCCGTCCCGAGGACCTGGAAGCGACCCGCGAGGCGCTCAAGGACCTCGAAGGGATCGACCAACTCCTCGACGACGAGGGCAAGAAGGCGCACGGACTCGACCACCCCCGCTCCGGCGAGCTGGTGGCCGTCGCGGAACCCGACGCCTGGTTCACGTACTACTACTGGCTGGACGACGACCGCGCGCCCGACTTCGCGCAGCTCGTGGAGATCCACCGCAAACCCGGGTACGACCCCGTCGAGCTGTTCATGGACCCCCTCGATCCGTACGTACGGCTCAAGGCGGCCAAGGCGATCGCCCGCAAGAAGCTCGGGATGCGCTACCGGCTCGCCGTCGTCCCCCTCGACCCTTCCCCCATCCGCGGCAGCCACGGCCGCCTCCCCGCGAGCGACGACGAAGGCCCGCTCATCCTCTGCTCCACCCCACACGCCGTCGGCGACCGCGTCGCGGCCACCGAGGTGAAGAGCCTCCTCCTCCACCTTGCCGGACTGCACTGACCGAAGGAGTTCCGCAATGAGCCGCAAGACGTCAGCAGATCCAGAACTCGCCCACCAGCTCAGCCGCCGCGGCATGCTCGGTGTCGCCGCCGGAGCCACCGCGGCGGCGGTGCTCGGCGCCTCGGCCGCCGCCACCCCGGCCGCCGCCCACGGCACGGGCCACCGGCCGGGATCCGGCCACGGCCACGGCAAGGGGCAGCCCGTCCTGCCGCCGGGACGGCTCGGCATCCAGCTCTACTCCCTGCGTGACAAGGTGTCCACGATAGGCTTCGCCAAGGTCTTCGACGAGCTGGAGCGCTTCGGCTACGACGAGATCGAGTTCGCGGGCTACACCCAGGGCAGCGCCGGCGCCATCACCCTGCCGCAGCTGCGGAGACTGGCCAGGGACCACGGCCTCAAGCCCATCGGCAGCCATGTCAACTACGCCGACGACAACAACCCCAACGCCTACAGCTTCGCCCAGAACCTCACCAAGGTCCTGGACGACGCCCAGGAACTCGGCCTGGACCACATCGGCACCGCGTCGGGACCCTTCCGCTACGGATCGACCGTCGACGCCTGGAAGCGGGCGGCGGCCGACTTCAACACCTACGGCGCGGCGGCCAAGCGGCGCGGCATGAAGTTCTACCAGCACAACCACGCGGAGGAGTTCTCCTTCGCCACCGACCGGCCCGGCGTACGGCTCTACGACATCCTGCTCGCCGAGACCGACCCGAGCCTGGTCTATCTGGAGATGGACATCTACTGGGCGTACGCGGGCCAGTTCCGCTTCAGCAAAACACCCGAGGGCAGGCCCGCGCCCTTCGACCCGCTGCGGTACGTCCTCAAGCAGCCGCACCGCTACCCGCTCTTCCACGTGAAGGACGGCATCGAGGACATCACCGCCCGCGACGGCTACCGGATGGTGGACGTCGGCGACGGAGACATCGACTACCGGCGCTTCATCTCGGCGGTCAACAAGACCCACGGCGGCCGGCGCGGCCACCACTGGCAGGTGGAGCACGACCAGCCGGTGGACTCCCTCGCGTTCGCCCGCAAGTCCTCGGCGCACCTGCACGGCCTGCGCGAGAAGCGGTAACGCCGGGGAGACGGACACGACGGCGGCCCTCCGCGCGGCAGGTACAGCGCCGCGGGGAGGGCCGTCCGTCCGTGGTCGGGCCGGTCAGGCGGTCGCCTGACCCGGCTGCCGCGCCCTGGGCAGCCGGACCGTACGCCGCCCGCGCTCCGGGCCGCCCGGTTGCCGCAGAGCCAGCGAGAGCCCCGCGGCGAACAGCGAGACCACACCGGACGCCACGTACGCGCCGACGTACCCCCACGAGGCGACCACGACCGCCCCCATCCCGCCGCCGAACAACCCGCTGACCAGCTTCGCGCTGTAGACCATGCCGTAGTTCGACGCGTTGTAGTTCTCCCCGAAGTAGTCCGGGACCAGTGCCGCGAACAGCGGATAGAACGCCCCGCCGCCGAAGCCGGACAGGAAGGCGAAGACGAGGAAGAGCGTCTGGTTGCCGAGCTCACCCGCCCACAACACACCGAACTGCGATACGGCCAGCACCAGACACACGTACGTCAGCGTGGGCCGCCGGCCCAGCTTGTCCGAGAGCCAGCCGACCACCCCACGGCCCGTCCCGTTGATCACCGACATCAGCCCCATGGACGACGCCGCGATCAGCGGGCCGAACCCCATCTCCTTGGCGAACGGCACCTGGAACGAGATCCCGAAGATAGAGACGCCCGCGCAGCACAGCATGCACAGCCACATGAGGGGCACGACCCCGGTCCGTAACGCCTCCTGCGGTGTGTACTGCCGCACCGCGGGCGGATTCTTGGCCAGGGCCAGCGACGACTTGGTGTCCCCGGAGCGGTGCAGGGGATCCACCTCCTCGGGCCACCAGTTCTTCGGCGGATCCTTGAAGAACAGGCCCGACACCAGCGTCAGCACCAGGACGTACACACCCACGAGGTCCAGCACGGTGTGGAAGTTCGAGGTGTCGAAGCCGTACGTGAAGAGGAAGACGAACGGCACCGCGCCGTAGGCGAACGCGCCGTTGACCAGACCCGTCTTGCCGCCCCTGCGCTCGGGGTACCACTTGCCGACCATGTTGACGCAGGTCGAGTAGATCAGTCCGGAGCCGAGCCCGCCCAGCAGTCCGAATCCGGCCAGCGCGAACCAGAAGTTCGGCGCGTGACTGAGACTGACGAATCCGAGCAGCGAGCAGAACGAGCCGATCAGCATGGCCGCCCTGCTGCTCAGGATGCCCTTCTCCCGTAACCGTCCGGCGGGGAAGGACACCGCCGCCTGGAAGAAGATCCAGACACTGAGCACCCAGAAGGTGTTCGTCGAGGTCCAGTGATGTGCCCTGGACAGGGTCTCCTCGGCCGCCCCGAAGGCGTACTCGAAGACGCTGATGGCGAGCATGGCGAGCCAGGGCAGGGCCACCATCGTCCAGCGGGGGAGGCCGAGGATCTGCCGGTCGGACTCGCCGACCCGGTAGACACGGCCATGGGCGTCGGTGATCTCGCGGTAGTCCACGCCGGCGGTGGCCGACGCGGACGTCCCGGAGAGTGGTTCAGCGGTCATATCAGGCGATCTCCCGGCCGATCGGGTTCGGGTTGGGCTGGATCTTCTTGACGTCGGGCCTGCCAGGTGCCTTCAGGAACACCGCCAGTACGGCGGAGGCGAGCCCGATGCTGCCGGCGATGACGAACGCGCCCTGGTAGTCCCAGGCGCCCACCACGACAGCCCCCACACCGGAGCCGACGAGGCCCGATATGAGCTTGGAGCTGTAGACCATTCCGTAGTTCGAGGCATTGTTGTTCTCGCCGAAGTAGTCCGCGGTCATCGCCGCGAACAGCGGGAAGATGGCGCCGCCGCCGAACCCGGAGACCATCGAGCAGAACAGGAAGAACGGCATGCTGCCCATCGACCCGGAGATCAGCACACCGAACTGTGCGCCGCCGAGCACCAGACAGACGATGATCAGGGTGTTGCGGCGTCCGTACCGGTCGGATATCCAGCCGATGACACCGCGCCCCGTACCGTTCACGACCGCTTTGAGCGACATCGCGGTGGCCACTATCCCGCCCGCGAACCCCATGTCCTTGCCGAAGGGCACCTGGAACGCTATGCCGAAGATGTTGATCCCCGCCGTGCAGAGCAGGCAGAACCACATCATCCACAGCACCGGTGTGCGGGCCGCCTCCCGCGGTGTGTACTGCTTCACCGCCGGCGGGTTCTTCGCCAGCGCACGCCGGACCCTCGGGTCGTCGGAGACCTTCAGTGGATCGGCGCCCCGCGGCCACCAGTACTTCGGCGGGTCCTTGAAGAACCAGCCGGCGCCGGCGACGACGAGGCAGCAGATCACACCGACGAGGACCAGCACACTCTGGTAGTTGCTCAGGTCCATGTACGAGGTGAAGAGGAAGACGAACGGCACCGAGCCGTAGGCGAAACCGCCGTTGACGAGACCGGTCTTGCCCCCCTTGCGCTCGGGGTACCACTTGCCGACCATGTTGACGCAGGTCGCGTAGACCAGACCCGCGCCGATCCCGCTGAACATGCCGAAGCCGAAGTACGCCACGATCACGTGCGGGGCGTACGCCAGGGAGAGATAGCCCAGGAACGTCCCCACCGCGCCCAGCATCATGGCGTAGCGGGCGGGCAGCCTGCCGCTCTCCCTGAGCTGCCCGGCGGGGAAGGCCACGGCCGCCTGGAAGAAGACCCAGACGCCCATCAGCCAGAAGATGTGTCCGCTGTCCCACAGATGGGCCGCGTGCAGCGTGTCCTCCGCGGAGGTGAACGCGTACTCCGACGAACTGATGCCGAGCATGCCCATCCAGGGGAAGAGCACCATCGTCCAGCGTGGCCGGCCCATGATGTCCCGGTCGCTCTCACCGATCCGGTACACGCGTCCGTTGCGGTCCGTTACCTCCTTGTAGGGGACGGAACTGCTGAGTTGAGTGGTTGTCGTTTTCATGGTGGTCTCTCGCACCCCTTGCATCGAAAGAACTGGCCAGCGCCCCCTGTCCAAAACCTTCGTGCTGCGCCCGGGTGAGGTCAGGTCATGAACCGCCTCCCAACAGCCCCGCCGCCCGCGCCCACCGGGCGTCGGTATGCCCGGGGGGCGACCCCCGGACCCCCGGCCGGTGACGGCTGCTGTCCGTACATCACAACAGCCCCGCCGCCCGCGCCCACCGGTACTTGGCGCCCAGCACCGCCACCGGCTGCTCGGTGGTGTACGGGTAGGCCACCACCCCGTGCTCGAAGAGGTACTGGCACGCCTCCTCGACCTCGACATCGCCCGCCAGGGAGGCCACCACCGGCTTGTGGATCCCCTGCTCCCGGAACTCCGCCACGACCCGCGCCGTCAGTTCGGCGAAGACCATGGGCGGTGTGACGATGGTGTGCCAGTACCCGAGGACCAGCGCGTGGATCCGCGGGTCCTCCAGACCCAGCCGGATCGTCGCCTCGTACGTGGACGGCGGTTCGCCCCCGGTGATGTCGACCGGGTTGCCGGCCGCCCCGAACGGCGGGATGAACGCGCGGAACGCCTCGTCCAGATCCGGCGGAATCTCCATCAGGGAGAGCCCGTTGTCGACGATGGCGTCCGAGAGGAGCACCCCCGAGCCGCCCGCGCCCGTGATGATGACGACGTTGTCACCCTGTGGCGTGGGAAGCACGGGCAGCGCCCGCGCGTACTCCAGCATCTCGTTCAGCCCCGGCGCCCTGATGACCCCGGCCTGGCGCAGGATGTCGTCGTACACGGCGTCGTCCCCGGCGAGCGCGCCGGTGTGCGAGCCCGCCGCCTTCGCGCCCGCCGCCGTACGCCCGGCCTTGAGGACGACCACCGGCTTCTTCGGCACGGTGGCCCGCGCCGCCGCCACGAACGCGCGGCCGTCCTTGAGGTCTTCGAGGTGCATCGCGATGCACTCGGTGTGCGGATCCTCACCGAACCAGGTCAGCAGGTCGTCCTCGTCCAGGTCGGACTTGTTGCCGAGGCCGACGATCGCCGAGACCCCCGTCCTCGTGGACCGCGCGAAGCCGAGGATCGCCATCCCGATGCCGCCGGACTGCGAGGTCAGCGCCACGCCGCCCTTGACGTCGTACGGGGTGCAGAAGGTGGCGCAGAGGTCCTGCCAGGTGGAGTAGTAGCCGTAGATGTTCGGCCCCAGCAGCCGTACGCCGTGCTCCTCCGCGATCGCCACGACCCGTTCCTGGAGCTCGTGTTCACCGGTCTCGGCGAAGCCGGACGGAATCAGCACGGCGTTCGGAATGCCCTTGCGGCCGACCTCCTCCAGCGCGGCGGGCACGAACTTCGCGGGGATCGCGAAGACGGCCACATCGGGCTCACCCGGAACGTCCATCACGCTCTTGTACGCCTTGCGGCCGAGAATGTCATGGGCCTTGGGGTTCACCGGGTGGATGTCGCCGGGGAAACCTCCGTCGATGAGGTTCCGCATGACCGAATTGCCGATCTTGCCCTGCTCGTTGGAGGCGCCGATCACCGCCACGGAGCTGGGCTTCATCAGCCGGCCCATCGAGACGAGGATCTCCTCGCGGCTGTACGCGCGCCGCTCTGGGGGCCGTTCGGCGTCGAGCAGGATCCGTACGTCGGCGGCCATCACCCCGTTCGCCGAGGCGAACACCGGGTTGAGGTCGACCTCGGAGATCTCGGGGAAGTCTGCGGCGAGCCGCGACACCTTGACGATCAGCGCGGCCAGCGCGTCCCGGTCGACGGGCGCCGCGCCACGCACCCCGCGCAGGATCTCCGCCGCGCGGATCCCGTCGAGCATCGACAGCGCGTCGTCCGTGGAGGCGGGGGCCAGCCGGAACGTGACGTCCCCCAGGACCTCCACCAGCACCCCGCCGAGACCGAACGCCACGATCTTCCCGAAGGTCGGATCGGTGACGGTGCCGATCAGCACCTCGGTGCCCTCGGGCACCATCTGCTGGATCTGCACGCCCAGGATCCGCGCGTCCGGGTCGTAGGCACGGGCGTTGGAGACGATCGCGGTGAACGCGCCTCGCACCTCGGCGGCCGAGGTCAGCCCGATCCGTACGCCGCCCGCGTCCGTCTTGTGCAGGATCTCCGGCGAGACGATCTTCATCGCCACCGGGAAGCCGATCCGGTCGGCCAGCGCCACCGCCTCGTCGGCGCTCTCGGCCAGCGCCTCGGCCGGCGTGGGGATCCCGTACGCGTCCGTGACGGCCTTGCCCTCGGGCGCGGTGAGCGCGGTGCGGCCCTCGGCGAGCGCCGTGTCCAGCAGCGTCCGTACGGTCTTCCTGGTCTCTTCGTTGCTGTCCACCGCTAGATGACTCCGTCCGTCTTGAGAAGCCGCAATTCCTCGTCACCCAGGCCAAGTTCGCCCACGTACACCTCGGTGTTGTGTTCACCGAGCAGTGGCGAGGTGACCACGTCCACGGGGGAGTCGGAGAGCTTCAGCGGGCTGCCGACCGTGGTGAACGAGCCGCGCTGGGGGTGGGGGACCTCGACGACCATCTCGTTGGCCGCGAGCGAGGCGTCCTCGATGATCTCCTTGGTGGAGAGGATCGGGCCGCAGGGGATGTTGTGGGCGTTGAGCCGTTCCAGCACCTCCCACTTGGGGAGGGTGGCCGTCCACTCCTCGATGAGCTGGAACATCTTGCCGAGCTTCGGCAGCCGTGCCTCGGGCGTCGCCCACTCGGGGTCGTCCGCCAGCTCCGGCCGGCCCATCAGCTCGGTGACCGGGCGCCATCCGACCGGCTGCACGATCACGTACACATAGTCGTTGGGGCCGCCCGGCGCGCACTTGACGGCCCAGCCGGGCTGTCCGCCACCGCTCGCGTTGCCGCTGCGCGGCACCTCGTCGCCGAAGTCGTCGTTCGGGTACTCCGCGAGCGGCCCGTGGGCGAGCCGCTGCTGGTCGCGGAGTTTCACCCGGCAGAGGTTGAGCACGGCGTGCTGCATGGCCACGTTGACGCGCTGGCCGCGCCCGGTGTGCTCGCGCTGGAAGAGCGCGGCGAGTATCCCGGCGACGGCGTGGATGCCGGTGCCGGAGTCGCCGATCTGCGCGCCGGTGGCGAGCGGCGGCCCGTCCTCGAAGCCGGTCGTGGACATCGAGCCGCCCATGGCCTGCGCGACGACCTCGTACGCCTTGAAGTTGGTGTACGGGCCCTCCCCGAACCCCTTGATGGAGGCGTAGACGATCCGCGGGTTGATCTCCTGGATGCGCTCCCAGGTGAACCCCATCCGGTCCACGGCCCCCGGGCCGAAGTTCTCCACCATCACGTCGGAGCGGCGGATGAGCTCGGTGAGTATCTCCTTGCCGCGCTCCGTCTTGGTGTTGAGGGTGATGGAGCGCTTGTTGCAGTTGAGCATCGTGAAGTACAACGAGTCGACGTCGGGCAGATCGCGGAGCTGCTTGCGGGTGATGTCGCCGCTCGGCGCCTCCAGCTTCACCACGTCAGCGCCGAGCCAGCCGAGCAACTGCGTGGCCGAGGGCCCCGATTGGACGTGCGTCATGTCCAGGACGCGTACGCCCGAGAGCGCCTTGGGAGCGGCCCCGGCGGGCGAGGTCTCAAGAGCCTGGGTCATGGGAGGGCTCCTTCACTTGTACATGGTCTGGTTCATGGTTCCGGGGGCGTACGCGTCCGGGTCGACCCAGACGTTGATCAGCGACGGCAGTCCGGACTCGCGGGCGCGCCGCAGCGCGGGCGCGATGTCGGCCGGGTCGCGGACCTCTTCGCCGTAACCGCCCAGCATCTGGGCGAACTTGTCGTAGTGCACGTCGCCGAGGGTGTTGCCGACGCGCTCGCGCTCGTCGCCGTACTTGGCCTTCTGGCCGTAACGGATCTGGTTCATCGAGGAGTTGTTGCCGACGATGCCGACGAAGGGCAGGTTGTAGCGCACCAGCGTCTCGAAGTCCCAGCCGGTCAGCGAGAAGGCGCCGTCCCCGAAGAGCGCCACGACCTCCTTGTCGGGCCGGGCCTGCTTGGCGGCGAGCACGAAGGGCACACCCACGCCGAGGGTGCCGAGCGGCCCCGGATCCATCCAGTGGCCGGGCGACTTGGGCTGGACGACCTGCCCGGAGAAGGTGACGATGTCGCCGCCGTCCCCGATGTAGATCGAGTCCTCGGTGAGGAACTCGTTGATCTCGCTCACCAGTCGGTACGGGTGGATGGGCGAGGAGTCCGAGCGCAACTGCGGCAGCCGCTTCTCGACGGCCGTCTGCTCGGCGGCGCGCAGCTCGTCCAGCCAGGCCTTCCGCTTCACCGCGCCGCCGTTGAGACGCCCGCTCGCGGCCTGGGTGACGGAGGACAGCACGAGCCCGGCGTCCCCGACGATGCCGAGGTCGATGTCCCGGTTCTTGCCGACCGTACGGTAGTCGAGGTCGATCTGGACGACGGTCGCGTCCGGCGAGAGCCGCTTGCCGTACCCCATGCGGAAGTCGAAGGGTGTTCCGACGATGACGATGAGGTCGGCGTTGGAGAAGGCGTAGCGCCGTGAGAGCTGGAAGTGGTGCGGGTCGCGGGGGGGCAGGGTGCCGCGCCCGGCCCCGTTCATGTAGGCGGGGATGTTGAGCGTGCGCACCAGCTCGGTCGCCGCGTCGGTCGCCCGGGTCGTCCAGACCTGGCTGCCGAGCAGGATCGCCGGCTTCTCGGCGTGCGTGAGCAGATCCGCGAGCTTCTCGACGGCCTCGGGGTCGCCGGCCGAGCGGGTCGAGGCGCGGTACTGCCCCGCGGCGGGGACCCGGGCCTTCTCCACCGGCACCTTGGCGTCCAGCACATCGCGCGGGATCTCCAGGAAGGACGGTCCGGGAGCGCCGTGGTAGCACTCGCGGAACGCCATCGAGACCATGTCGGCCGCGCGCGCCGTGTCCGGCACCGTGGCGGCGAACTTGGTGATGGGGGTCATCATGTCGACATGGGGGAGGTCCTGGAGCGACCCCATCTTGTGCTGGGTGTGGGCTCCCTGGCCGCCGATCAGCAGCATGGGTGACTCGGCGCGGAAGGCGTTGGCGACCCCGGTGACGGCGTCGGTGGTGCCGGGCCCGGCGGTGACCACCGCGCACCCGGGCTTTCCGGTGATACGGGCGTAGCCGTCCGCGGCGTGGGCGGCCACCTGCTCATGACGTACGTCGACGACGTCGATGCCTTCGTCGACGCAGCCGTCGTAGATGTCGATGATGTGGCCGCCGCAGAGGGTGTAGATGACCTCGACACCCTCCGCTTTGAGTGCCTTGGCGACGAGATGACCACCGGAGATGAGTTCCTGGCTGTCGTCGGGCATGAGGAGGTCCCTGTCCCTTCGTAGTCCTTCGCCGGGGAGGGATGAGCACCCACCCCGGTACATTGCATACAGTCGACGAATACTGTATGAAGCTTGTTATCCCGCATCCGGGCGGGTGGTGTCCAGGGGGCGTGCGCCACTTTCGGCAAAAGGGAGTGACATGGATCTGTTCGAACACCAGGCGAGGGAACTCTTCGCGGAACACGGCATCGCGGTGCCGGAGGCCGAGGTCGTGACCGCCGCCCAGGACGCCGGGGCCGCCGCACGGCGGCTCGGCGGGCGGGTGGTCGTCAAGGCCCAGGTGAAGACCGGCGGTCGCGGCAAGGCGGGCGGTGTGAAGCTCGCGGCCGACCCGGCGGCCGCCGAACTGACCGCACGCCGGATGCTCGGCGCGGACATCAAGGGGCACACCGTCGGCGCGGTGATGCTCGCCCAACCCGTCGACATCGAGGCCGAGTTCTATGTGAGCTACGTTCTCGACCGGGCGGCCGGCACCTTCCTCGCCATCGCCTCGGCCGAGGGCGGCATGGAGATCGAACAGGTCGCGGCCGTCCGCCCGGAGGCGGTGGCCCGTATCCCCGTCGACCCGGCGGAAGGAGTCACCGAGGCGGTGGCCGTCCGGATCGCGACGGCGGCCGGGCTGCCGGACGGAGCCGTCCCCGTACTCCGCGCGCTGTGGCAGGTGCTGGTCGGCGAGGACGCGCTGCTGGTCGAGGTGAACCCCTTGGTACGCACCACGGAAGGGCTGATAATCGCCCTCGACGGCAAGGTCACCCTTGACGACAACGCCCTCTTCCGTCAGACGCGTTGGGGAGGGGCGGAGACCGGACCCGGGGCCGACCCGCTGGAGGCGGAGGCGGCGGCCAAGGGGCTCAACTACGTGAAGCTCGACGGCGAGGTCGGCATCATCGGCAACGGCGCGGGCCTCGTCATGTCCACCCTCGACGTGGTGGCCGGCTGCGGCGCCCGCCCCGCCAACTTCCTCGACATCGGGGGAGGCGCGTCCGCCCAGGTGATGGCGGACGGGCTGTCCGTCATCCTCTCCGACCCCGCCGTGAAATCCGTCTTCGTCAATGTCTTCGGCGGCATCACGGCCTGCGACGCGGTCGCCGACGGCATCGTACGGGCCCTGGAATCAGTGACGTTGACCCGGCCGCTCGTGGTCCGCCTCGACGGCAACAGCGCGGCCCGCGGCCGGGCGATCCTCGCGGAGCGCGCCCACCCGCTCGTACAGCACGCCACCACCATGGACGGGGCGGCCCGGCAGGCCGCCGCGCTCGCGAACGCCGGATGAGGAGAGGAACACCATGGCCGTCTTCCTGACCAAGGAGAGCAAGGTACTCGTCCAGGGCATGACCGGCGCCGAGGGCATGCGGCACACCCGGCGGATGCTCGCCGCGGGCACCGCGGTCGTCGGCGGCGTCAACCCGCGCAAGTCGGGCACCCACGTCGACCTCGACGGAACCACCGTGCCCGTCTTCGGCTCCGTACGCGAGGGCGTCGAGGCGACCGGCGCGGACGTCACCGTCGTCTTCGTACCACCACGGTTCACCAGGGCGGCCGTGACCGAGGCGGTGGACGCCGGGATCGGACTCGCCGTCGTCATCACCGAGGGCGTCCCCGTCCACGACGCGGTCGCCTTCACCGCGTACGCGAAGCGGCACGCCACCCGGATCATCGGCCCCAACTGCCCCGGTCTGATCAGCCCCGGGCAGTCCAACGCCGGGATCATCCCGGCGGACATCGCCACCAAGCCGGGCCGGATCGGACTCGTGTCGAAGTCCGGCACCCTCACCTACCAACTCATGTACGAATTGCGGGAGATCGGCTTCTCCTCGGCGGTCGGCATCGGCGGTGACCCCGTCGTGGGCACCAGCCACATCGACTGCCTCGCCGCCTTCGAGGACGACCCCGACACCGAACTGATCGTCCTCATCGGCGAGATCGGCGGCGACGCGGAGGAACGCGCCGCCGCCTACGCCGCCGAGCGGGTCACCAAGCCGGTCATCGGCTACATCGCCGGCTTCACCGCGCCCGAAGGCAGGACCATGGGGCACGCGGGCGCGATCGTCTCCGGCGCCTCCGGCACCGCGGAGGGCAAGCGCAAGGCCCTGGAGGCGGCCGGTGTACGGGTCGGCTCGACCCCCTCCGAGACCGCACGGCTGGTCCTGGAGCAGCTCGCGACGGAACGCGACGTCACTCATACTTGAAAGCGAGTGCGTGCCACCACACCACCGGTTCACTACCGTCGAGTAACCGAGATGGGCCGACGTGCGGTCGACCGGCGGTCCCGAACCGAGCCATGCACCTCCCGCCTCATCCGAGCGGAGACCCTCAATGGCACCCTCACTGATCCTCAAACCGGGCACGGCCTGGTCGGACGCCTGGGAGCGCAGCCTCGCCGCCGCACCCGAGGCCTTCCACGACGACCGGGTACGCAACCTCTGGGCCGCGACATGGCGCTCCGACGGCCGCGCCCTGCCCGCCACCAGCCCCGTCGACGGGGGCCCGATCGCCGGCCCGCCACGGCTGGACGGCGGAGCCGCCCGCCAAGCGGTGCGCGCCGCGCTGGACGCGCACCGCGCCTGGCGCCACATCCCGCTGCCGGAGCGCGCCGCCCGCGTCGGCGCGACGCTCGACGCACTCACCGAACACCGCGAACTGCTCGCCCTCCTCCTCGTCTGGGAGATCGGCAAGCCCTGGCGCCTCGCCCAGGCCGACATCGACCGTGCGATCGACGGCGTGCGCTGGTACGTGGACGGCGCCGGGCCGATGCTTCAGGGCCGTACCCCGCTGCCGGGGCCGGTCTCCAACATCGCGAGCTGGAACTACCCGATGTCCGTGCTCGTCCACGCCCTGCTGGTGCAGGCGCTGGCCGGCAACGCGGTCATCGCCAAGGCCCCCACCGACGGCGGCGTCGCCTGCCTCACCCTGGCCTGCGCGCTCGCCGCCCGCGAGGGCGTCCCCGTCACCCTCGTCAGCGGCAGCGGCGGCGAACTCTCCGAGGCGCTGGTGCGCGCGCCCGAGATCGGCTGCGTCTCCTTCGTCGGCGGCCGGGACACCGGCGCCAGGATCGCCACCGCCGTCGCCGACCTCGGCAAACGCCATGTCCTCGAACAGGAGGGGCTCAACACCTGGGGCGTCTGGAACTGCACCGACTTCGGTGCCCTGACCGCCGTGATCCCCAAGCTCTTCGACTACGGGAAACAGCGCTGCACGGCGTACCCCCGCTTCGTCGTCCAGCGCTCCCTCTTCGCGGAGTTCCTCGCCGCGTACCTCCCCGCCGTACGCGCGATCCGCGTGGGCCACCCGCTCGCGGTCGAGTCCCCGGACGACCCGCCGCCGGAGCTGGACTTCGGGCCGCTCATCAACGCCGCCAAGGCCAAGGAACTGGCCGACCAGGTCACCGAGGCGATCGGCCGCGGCGCCGTACCACTCCACCAGGGCGCTCTCGCGGACGCCCGCTTCCTCCCCGATCAGGACACCGGCGCCTACCTGGCCCCCGTCACACTGCTCAACCCGCCTCCGTCCTCCCCGCTGCACCACGCGGAACCCTTCGGCCCGGTCGACACGATCGTCCTGGTCGACACGGAGGCGGAGCTGCTGGCCGCGATGAACGCCTCGAACGGCGCCCTGGTCGCGACCCTGTCCACCGACGACCCGGCGACGTACGCACGGCTGGCACCCCAGATCCGCGCCTTCAAGACCGGCCACGGAAAACCCCGCTCCCGGGGCGACCGCGACGAGCTGTTCGGCGGCTTCGGCCACTCCTGGCGCGGCGCCTTCGTCGGCGGCGAGCTCCTGGTCCGCGCCGTGACGGACGGCCCACCGGGCGAGCGCCCGCCGGGCAACTTCCCCGACTACCACCTGATGCCGTGACCGCCCGGCGGCACGGCCTGTACGTACACCGCGACGGTCTGTGCGCAACCCCCTGAGCAGGCCGATCGCGCACCGCTGACCACCGGATATACGGGTGAGGGGCACCTCGAACCCCTGGTATCGTTGTCCCTGTCGCCGCGGGGAGATCAACCGCGGTTCGACCACTCGTCCGGGTGGCGGAATGGCAGACGCGCTAGCTTGAGGTGCTAGTGCCCTTTATCGGGCGTGGGGGTTCAAGTCCCCCCTCGGACACCATGGTCATCCGACCAAATGAAGCCGGTCAAACCGACACTTTGTCGCGTTGACCGGCTTCATCTTTTGGGTGGATGTGATCTGGCCCTCTGCGGGTTCGCAGAGGGCCAGATGTGTCTGTACTGGTCAGGTGGGGTGTGTGGGGTGGGGTGAGTCAGCTTTCGGGGCTTGGGCCGGGGAGGTAGCCGTTGGGGGTCCAGCGGTGGGGGTTCTTGAGTGCGTGACGGTTGGAGGACCCCGGCGGCGGGCGGGCAGGCGACGATGGGGCGGGTGCCGGCGCCGGGGCAGGGCATGCGGCGGGCGCCGCGCTGGGCGGGGGCGGCTTTGGGGCGCGGCCTGCAGGCCGGCCTCGGGGACCGTCGGTACAGCCGCCGGCGCTGAGAACGATCATGGTCCGATCGGCGCGAGCGTGCTGACGCGGTTCTCGTACTCGCGACGGGCCTTGCGCTGGGCCGGAACAGCAGGGACAGCCCGGCCGCCGTCGAGCGGCTGGCAGCGGTCGAGGAGCTGACGGTGCACGGCGGGGATGGCGGTCACGCGCAGGGTGTAACCCGGGCCTCGCCGTACGGTCGCCCCCTCGTCGAGCGCGGCCCGCTCGGCAGGCTCCAGGTCGGCCGAGCGAGGGAAGCCGGCGACCTTGCCCGGCATGTCGAGGGTGACCAGCGACTCCGGGGCGGGGATGGCCTCCTCGACGCCGGTGTGATCGGGCAGAAGGTCGGCGACGGCCGTGCGGATCGTGTCGCGGCTGACGCCGCGGTCGCGGGCGAGGGCGGCGAGGGAGCGGTTCTCCAGGGTGTGTGCTTCCCGCACTGTGCCGGCCTTGTCCTCAAGGTCTCCCGGCGACGTCGGTGAGGGGATCCGCAGCATGCCCCTGCCCCGTACCCTCGCGGCTTTGCGCGAGGAGCCAGCCCGGATCTCGGTGGGTTTCAGAGGAAGATGCCGGGGTTCTGGGCAATCTTGTCGGTCTGCCGGGCGATAAAGGCGTTCCAGTCGGAGGCGCGGTCGACGAGCACGTCACGGACCTGGTCGTGGGTGTAGAGCATGAACGTGTCGTTGAGGACGGCTTCGGCGACCTGCTCGCCGACGACCTCGGGGTCCAGGAGCGCGAACTGTTCGCCCGGGCCGCGGATACCGACCGCGGGGCCGAACGTGGGCGGCATCGAGGCGCTGATGTTGGTGAGCACGGGACCGGGGCACAGTACGGTCACACCGATGCCCTGGGGGTGCAGATAGACGCGCAGGCCTTCGGAGATCTGCACGATCGCGGCCTTGCACGCGGCGTAGGGCAACCGGTCGTAGGCGTAGGTGAACAGCCCGGCGAACGACGCCGTGTTGATGATGTGCCCGCTGCCCTGCTCGATCAGCGGAGGCAGGAAGGCGGCGTTGCTGCGCACGACGGAGAACAGGTTGATGTTGATGATTCGCTGCCACTCCTCGACCGGCAGGTGGTCGGGCCGCCCGCTGGTGAGCACGCCGACATTGTTCATCACCACGTCGACCTGGCCGAAGTGGCCCAGGGTGAAGGCTTTCAGGTCGTCGAACGCCGATTCCTCGGCCACGTCGCAGCGTACGCCGACGGCCTGGCCGCCGGTACGGGTGATGTCGGCGGCGACGGTGTCGGCCCCTTCGGCGTTGATGTCGGCGACCACGATGCGCGCACCGTGCTCGGCCAGCGCGTGGGCGGTGGCGCGGCCTATGCCGCTGCTGCCGCCGGTGATGATGGCAACCTTGTTGTGCAGGGATTCCATGATGTGGTCCTTTCGTACGGACGAGTCCGGGTTGTTCGTCGAGTTACCAGGCGACCGGAAGTTCATGGACGCCGTAGGTGGCCATTTCGTGCCGGAACCGCAGCTGTTCGACCGGCACCGCCAGCCGGAGTCCCGGCAGCCGGTGCAGCAGAGAAGGCAGCGCGATCTCCAGCTCCACGCGCGCGAGCGACTGCCCGAGGCACTGGTGCACTCCGTAGCCGAAGGCGAGGTGCCCGCGAGGGTTGCGGGCCGCGTCGAAGCGGTCGGGGTCGGTGAAGACCGCGGCGTCCCGGTTACCCGCGGGCAGGTTCATGACCAGATGCTCGCCGGCCCGGACGAGTTGCCCGCCGACGGTGAGGTCTTCAAGGGCTACCCGTACGATCACGTCCTGGGCGATGGTCAGGTAGCGCAGGAGTTCCTCGACCGCGCTCGCGATCACCGCGGGGTCGTCGGTGTCGCGGATCAGCGCCAGCGCCTCGGGGTTCCGCAGAAGGGTGAGGGTGCCCAGACCGATCATGTTGGACGTGGTCTCGTGCCCGGCGATCAGCAGGACCAGACTGTTCATCGCCACTGATTCGCGGCTGAGCTCGCCGGTGGCCATCCGCTCGGTGATCAGCCTGCTGATGAGGTCGTCCCCCGGCTCGCGTTCCTTGCGCTCCACCAGGTCGAGAAGGTAGCCGAAAAACGCCGCCCTGGCTGTGGCCTTCTCCTTCTCGGGGGAGGTCACATCGAGCAGGATGCTGCTCTGCTCCTGGAAGAACGCGTGGTCGGAGTAGGGCACCCCGAGCAGCAGCGAGATCACCAGCGAGGGAATGGGCAGCGCGTAGTCGGTGACGAGATCGGCGGGCTGTCCCTTGCCGATCATCTTCTCCAGGAAGTCGTCCACCATCTCCTGGATCAGCGGGCGCATCTCCCGCGCCCGCTTGACCGTGAAGTCCTTGGTCAGCATCCGGCGCAGCCGGGCGTGTTCCGGGTCGTCCATCTTGGGGAAGATCGGCGGGCTGCCGTCGCGGTCGAGCGCGTCGGCGCTGATGCGCGGATCGCTCAGGGCTGTCCGTATGTCCTCGAACCGGCTCACCACCCAGGTCGGGCTGCCATGCCAGTCCGCCCGCTGCATGCCTTCCTTGTTCCGCCAGTCCGCGTACTCAGAGGGCGGATCCAGAGGACAGCGCGCGTCCCGCACGCCGGGAAACGCGGGAGGGGCTGCCTTGCCGTCCGTGTCGGTGTCCGCGCTCACGTCTGCGTCTTGAGGTGCCATCCGGGATGCCCCGCCATTTCGATAGTCGAACTATCACTTAAGTCCGCGATCAGGCTACCACGAAGCGATAGTTGTCCTATCGGATGTTATGGTTTTCCGGTGACTACCGATGCCTCGCGCCCCCTGCGCGCCGACGCGGCGCGGAACTTCGAGCGGATCCTGCGTGCAGCGCGAGAGGTTTTCGCCGTCAGCGGTCCTGACGCGTCGCTGGACGAGATCGCCCGCCACGCCGGTGTGGGCATCGCGACGCTCTACCGCCGCTTCCCCGACAGGGAAGTACTCGTTCGGGCCGCGCTCGACCAGGGCCTTGCCGAGTTGGTGGCTCCCGCTGTCGAGCGGGCGCTCGGCGATGAGGATCCGAGGCGGGGACTGATCACCTATCTGGATGCCGCGATGTCCATGGCGGCCCGTGAGCGCAACACCCTGGCCGCGGCGAAGAGCGCCGGCGCCATCGCCGCGGAGGTGTCGGAACAGTTCTTCGAGTCGCTGACCCTGCTCGCGCGCCGAGGACAGCAGGCAGGCCTGATCCGGGCCGACCTGCTGCCCGAGGACCTGCCCAGGATCATGGCGATGCTCGTCGCCGTCCTGTGGACCATGGAACCCGGCAGCGACGGCTGGCAACGCTACGTCGCGCTCGTCCTCGACTCCCTGTCCCCGGCGGCGGCCAACCCCCTGCCGCCCGCGGTCGCACTGTGGCCGCTACGGAAACCCGGCTACTGGCCGGTCCCCTCCGACGAATAGGCCCACCACTCGCGGCCGCCGGCGAGAGGACGCCGGAGACATCGAGCAGGAAGGCCAAGCCCGACGGCCACGGGGCGAGTGCTCGCCGGCGATCTGTGGGTCAGTCGAAGGTGACGACGACCTTGTCGGTGGCGCCGGGCTTGCCCGCGAGGTCGATGGCGCGGGCGGTCTCCGCGAAGGGGACGACGTCGCTGACGATGAGTGCGTACTTGTCGGTGTTCTCGGCGATGTCCTGGGCGACCGTGGCCATCTCGGTGGGGTGGCCCATCGAGTGGACGATGGTCAGTTCCGACGGGATGAGCTGCTGGAAGTCGACCTCGACGCTCTGGTGGTGGATCGCGACGATGCCGAAGACGGCGCCGAGCTTGGGCCCGGCGAAGACGGTCCGTGCCACCGCCGGGACGCCGGCCGCGTCGAGGTAGATGTCGGTGCCAGGCAGCCCGGGGCGCCCGAAGGCGTCGGTGCCCTCGCCGTGCAGTTCGACGAGGCGGGCGCGGACGTCCTCGGTACGGGAGTCGATGACGGCGTCGGCGCCGAGTTTGAGGGCCTTCTCCAGGCGGTTCGGCTGTACGTCGGCGACCACTACATGCCGTACGCCATGGGCCTTGAAGGCGAGCAGCGCACCGAGGCCGACCGGCCCGGCGCCGAACACGATCGCCTGGTGTTCGGGCCGGGGGTTGGTCTTGTCGACGCAGCGGCGGGCGACGGCGAGGGGCTCGGTCAACGCGGCCACGTGCCAGGGGACATGGTTCGGCATGACGATCACGTTCTTGCCGGCGGTCGCGTCACGCACGGCGAGGTACTCGCTGAGGGCGCCCTGCGGCCCGCCGCCGCCGATGATGGCATCGGCGACTCCGGTCGGGTCGATGACCACATGGTCTCCGACGTGGAGGCCGGTGACCTCGGCACCGACCTCGACGATCTCCCCGGCCGGTTCGTGGCCCATGGGCGAGGAGGCGGCGCCGGGCATGATGCCGCCCTCCTGGAGGGCGTGCGGGTCGGCGCCGCAGATGCCGCATGCCTTCATCTTCACCAGGACGTCGCGGGGGCCGGCGACCGGTCGCGGGATGTCGATGGTCTGGAGCCGACGGGGGCCGGTCACTGTCACGCTTTTCATCAGGTTCCTTAGTGTTTCCGAGGGTTGTGAGAGTGGTGCGGGCCGTTGCCGAAGAGGCGGGCCACGGGGCCGGCTTGTCGGGCCCCGACTCAGCGGCCCCGGTGCCGGCCGACGAAGCGCCGCAACTCGCGGGTGCGGTCTTCGCTTTCGGGTGTGCCGATGAATCCGATGTGGGTGGCGGCGTCGAAGATGTGAAGGTCGGCGTCGATACCGGCGCGGCGCAGGGCGCGGTGCATGAGGACGGTGTTGGACAGGAACAGGTCGCGGGTGCCGCTGACCAGGAAGGTGGGCGGGAATCCGGCCGTGAAGTCGCCGAACAGCGGGGAGACGTACGGATCGGTGAGGTCGTGGCCGCCGGCGTACAGCAGATTGGCCGGCATCAGCCGGCTGGTGAGCCCGGTGTCGAGGCCCATCAGGGTGTTGAACGAGTCGCCGGATTCCGTGAGGTCGAGTTCGGGGGTCATCAGTACGGCCGCGGCCGGCAGCGGGAGCTCTTGGTCACGGGCCTTGAGGATGGTGGCTGCCGCGAGGTTGCCGCCGGCCGAGCTGCCACCGACGATGATCTTCTCGGCGGAACGGTCGCGCAGGAGCGCGCGGTAGACGGTGACGCAGTCGTCGACCCCGGCCGGGTAGGGGTGGTCGGGCGGCATCCGGTAGTCGACGGCCCAGACCTCGGCGCCGACCATACCGGCGGTGATGATCGCCAGGGCCCGGCAGCTCCTGCCACCGCCCCACAGGAGCGCTCCGCCATGGATATCGAGATGGACGGACCCGTCGGTGGACGCACGGTCGTCCGGTGTGACCACGTATACGCGTACGCCGTCAACATTGATCTCTTCGACCGTGGCCGACACCTGATCGGCCATTACCGTCAGGCCGGCCAGGCCGGTCTCGTCCATCGTCGCGATCAGCGCCCGCCAGCCGTCGATGTCGTCCCTCGCGGGCCAGGGCGGGTTCGAGATGCCGGCGCTCCGCGCGAGCTGCGCCTGCGCTCCGGGGCTGAGCAGGGTGGGGATCGGAACCTCGCGAGCCGGCAGGTGCGTAACTGATGCCTTGCCGGTTGCGGTCACGATGTCTCCTTCCACGCTTCGCCGAGGAAGCGGTCCTGCGACAACAGGGGCATCGTGGCCGGGGCCTCGGGGCTCACCGCCGTGGGCCGCGGAATGGCGCGCGCCGGGATGCGCCGGGGCCTGTCGACGCACGGGCTCATCGCGGTTCTCCCGTCAGGCGGTTGATGAGGAAGCGGGCCTGGACCTCAAGGACCTCCTGGTCCTCGGGTGCGCCGAAGAAGCCGCCGTGCGGCATCGCTTCCCAGATGTCCAGTTCAGCCTCGATGCCGGCCCGGCGCAGGGCGCGGTGCATCAGGACGGTGTTGGAGAGGAACAGGTCGCGGGTGCCGCCGGTCAGCAGGGTGGGCGGGAAACCTCGGCCGAAGTCGCCGAACAGCGGGGACAGGTACGGGTCGCGCAGGTCGTGGCCGTCGGCGTAGAGGCTGATGCTGTCGGTGAGCCGGGCTCCGCCGACGACATCGACGTGGATCAGCGTTTCGAAGGAGTCGCCGGATTCGGTCAGGTCGGCCTCGGGGGTGGCCAGCACGCAGGCAGCGGGCAGGGGCAGTCCGAGGTCGCGGACTCTGAGAGCGAGCGCGGCCGCGAGTCCCCCGCCGGCCGAGCCGCCGGCGAAGGCGATCCGGGCGGGCTCGTAGCGTTCGAGGAGCCACCGGTACGTGTCGACGGCATCGTCGAGTCCGGCCGGGAACGGGTGATCGGGCGGCATCCGGTAGTCGACGGCGAAGGCCCGGATCCGCGCGTGGCCGGCGAGCGGCATGGCCATGTAGGCACCGGCCAGGCCGGCGCCGTGGAGGTAGGCGCCGCCGTGGAGGTAGAGGATGGCGGATTCCGGCGCGGCGTCGGCCGGGACGACCTCGTGGAGCGCCGTGTTCGGAAGCCGGTGGGTGACGACCTCGGCCGGGAAGGCTTCCGCGCTTGCCAGCAGGCCGGCGGTCAGCCACGTGTTGCTGCCCTCGATATAGGAGCGCCAGGCGTCCTTGTCCGCGGTGCCGGACGGCTGGGCGGGCCCGGTGGGCTCCAGTCGCTGGGAGAGGAAAGCCTGAGCGTGCGGGCTCACCGTGGTGGGAGCCGGAACGTTGTGTTCGGGAACACGGAGGGGCATCGGGGTTCCTTTCGGGCACGCACCGTGGTGCCGCCGACGCGGAACACCTGTCCGGTAGTCCACGCCGAGAGGTCGGCGAGCACGGACGCGGTGATGGCGTCGAGGCCGGCGGGTCGGCCGTACGCGTTGCCGGATCAGAAACGTACACTGGTGTACGGAAAGTTGCCAGTAGTCTTCGGGGCATGCCAGACGACGTACAGCGCGCCCCCCGGCGTGACGCCATCCGCAATCGCGAGCGGCTTCTGATCGCGGCCCGCCAGGTTTTCGCGGAGCGGGGGGCCGACGTGGCCCTTGAGGAGGTCGCGCGGCTGGCCGAGGTCAGCCGCACCACGCTCTACCGGCACTTCACCACCCGCGAGCAGCTCGCGGCGGCGGTCTTCGAGGAGAACGTGGCGCTGATCGAGCATCGCGCCGTCGAGCTGCGGGACGCCGACGACGGGATCGTGACGCTGTTCGGCTTCGTGCTCGACCAGCAACGAGCGAACCGAGGATTCGAGCGGTTGCTGTCCCCCGCCGACCTCACCTGGCTGACCGAGCTCTCCGCCCGGACCATCGCCGCGTTCGAACCCCTCCTCGCCCGGGGGCGCGCGGCCGGCACCGTACGTCCGATGGTCGTCGTCGACGATGTGATGCTGGCCTTCCCGATGGCGGCCGGAGCGATGGCGGACAGTGACCTGGCGGGCCGGCCGGAAGCCGCCGACCGGGTCCGCGCCATGCTGTTCCGTGCGCTGTTCACCGACGCGGCCGGCTAGCCGACGCGGCCGGCCGGGCCTGGCGTTCATGCGGCGTTGTCGGGCGACCGGAACGGCTTCGTGCGGATCGCGTCTCCGCTCGGGGCGCCTCCGCTCAGGGCGCGTGCCGGAGTCCGTTGAAGAGCAGGTCGGCGAGTTCCGCGAAGGATTCGGCGGCCGAGAGGCCGGTGTGTTCGAGCAGGGTGCCGGACTGTACGGCCTGAATGGCGAGCGCGACGACCTGGGCGGCGAGGGCGCCGTTGGTGGCCCGGAACACCCCGGCGCGTACGCCGTCGCCGATCATCTCCTGGATGCGCTCGGCGGCGCGGGCGGTGTTGCGCGCGTAGATCGCCGCGGTGGGCGGGTAGGCGACCATGTCGGCGTAGAACGCGGGCGAGTTGCGCCGCATGGCCTGTGCCACGCCTTCGAGATAGGTGGTGATCCTGGCCTGGGGGTCGTCGTGCCGCTCGACGGCGCGCTCGATGCGTTCGGCCTCACTGCCGAAGAAGTGTTTGGTGGCCGTGACCACCAACTGCTCCTTGGTCGCCCCCACCCCGTAGAGCGTGGACTTCGAACAGTGCAGCCGCCGGGCGAGGTCGTTCACGCCCACCGAGGTGAATCCCTCGGCCAGGAAGATCTCGGTGACCTGTGCCAGCAGCTCCTCGCGCCGCCGCGTGTCGACCCGGCGCCGGCGCGCGGTCCTGAGCGGGGCCGGGGGCGGCGCGTCATGGGTGCGCATCATGGCCCCGAGTCTGGCACAGGGCGGGCGCGGGGACGGGAACGGACCCTTGCCAGAGGGTACCGGTGAGGGTACTTTCGGCATCATTAAAGTACCCAGCCGTGAGGGGCAATGATGCTCGACTCGGTCAAGCGCACCGCGGAGCTGGTGCGTCGATATTCGGCGGCGTCATTGGACGTGGCGGGTTTGCTGTGCGACCGCCACCCCGGCGGCGCGGTCGCGGTCAAGGTGGTCGGCGACGACCTGACGGTGACCACGCTGACCTACGCGGAGCTGTCCGAGGCCTCGCGCCGGTTCGCCGCCGTACTCGCCCGCCGCGGGGTCGGTCCCGGGGATCGGGTGGCGACGCTGATGGGCAAGAGCGCCGACTTGCTCACCGTGCTGGTCGGCAGCTGGCGCGTGGGCGCCGTCCACGTGCCACTGTTCACCGCCTTCGCCGAGGCAGCGGTGAGCGACCGGCTGCGCAACTCGAAAACGCGCCTCGTGGTCGCCGACGCCGTCCAGAGACACAAGATCGGCGAAGGCGGCTGGGAGGTGCTCGCGGCCGAGGACCTCGCCACGGAGCTGGCGGAGACGGAGCCCTGGGAACCGGGGTCGGTGGCGATCGGCGGCGACGGTCCGCTGGTCCACATGTTCACCTCGGGGACCACCGGCTCACCCAAGGGCGTGGTGCACCCGGCGCGGTATATCGGGGGCTGGCACAGCTACCTGGAGTTCGGGCTCGGGGTCGGCCCGGAGAGCGTGTACTGGTCGGCAGCCGATCCCGGCTGGGCCTACGGCCTCTACACCGCGGTCGTCGCGCCGCTGGCCGCGGGCGTCCCGACGATCCTGCTGCCCGGCGGATTCTCCGCCGACACCACGGCAGGAGTGCTCTCGCGGCTGAAGGTGACCCACTTCGCAGCCGCCCCGACGGTCTACCGCAGCCTGCGCAACTCCGGCCGCATCGGCGCCGGAGAGCTGAGTGTGCCTCACCTCTCCAGCGCGGGGGAGCCGTTGACCCCTGATGTCAACGCATGGGCGCCCAGCACTCTGGGGGCACTCGTACACGACCACTACGGACAGACCGAGCTGGGCATGCCGATCGGGTTCCCGCACGACCCGGGGATCGCCCGGCCGGTGCTCGACGGCGCGATGGGGGTGGCGCTGCCGGGCTGGTCGGTGACCGTGCTCGACCCGGACCGCGACGAGCCGGGCGCGCCGGGGACCCTCGGCAGGCTGGCGGTCGTGGTGGCGGACAGCCCGCACATGACCTTCACCGCGTACGCCGACGGCGAGGACCACGGCCGCTTCGTCGGCGACGGCCGCTACTACGTCACCGGCGACACCGCGAGCATCGACACCACCGGAGTGGTGCGCTTCTCCGCCCGCGACGACGACGTGATCATCATGGCCGGGTACCGCATCGGACCGTTCGACGTCGAATCGGCGCTCGCCCGGCACCCCGCGGTCGCCGAGTGCGCCGTGATCGCCGCGGCGGACGAGGTACGGGGCGAGGTCATCGAGGCGTATGTCGTCACCGCCACCGGCCACACCGTGACGGAGGCCGAGCTGCGGCAGTGGGTCAAGGACCTCTACGCCGCCCACGCCTACCCGCGCCGCATCCATTTCGTCCCCCACCTGCCCAAGACCCCGAGCGGAAAGATCCAGCGCGCCGAACTGCGCAGGCGGCGCCGCGAGGAGATCCTCGACGAGAACGGCTCATGACCCACACCTCTGACGTCCTGGGCGTCGAACACGCGGGCCCGGTAACGGTCCTGACCCTCAACCGCCCGCAGCGGCGCAACGCTCTCGACCCCGCGCTGATCGACGCTCTCGACCGGGCGCTGACCGACGCCGAGGCGGACCCGGGCGCCCATGCGATCGTGCTCCGCGGCGCGGGCGGATCCTTCTGCGCCGGCGCCGACCTGCGCCACCTGATCGAACTCGACGACCGTGGCACGAAACCCACGGCGTTCCTGCGCACCGTCTCCGCCCTGGCCACCCGCCTGGAAACCAGCCCCTTGCCGGTCGTGGCAGCACTGCACGGCCACGCCGTGGCAGGAGGCATCGAACTCGCACTGGCCTGCGACATCGTCGTCGCCGCCGAGAGCACACTCATCGGTGACGGACACATCCGCCACAACCTGATGCCCGCAGCCGGCGCCGCGGTGCGCATGCCGCACCTGCTCGGTGGGGCCACCGCGCGGCGTCTCGCGATGACCGGCGAGCTGATGCGCGCCGATCGGCTGGCCGGCACCGGCTGGCCCCACGAGATCGTCGCGGAGGACGCGGTCGACGCCGCCGCCGGGCGGATCGCCCGAACCCTCGCCGCAGCACACGGCCCGGCCCAGTCCGGATACAAGCGGCTGCTGTCCCGAACCCCCAGCATGCCCGTCCAGGACGCACTCGCACTCGAACTTGAGGCGTTCGCCGAGCACTGGGCCGCACACGATGTCGCCACCGCACTGCGGGAGTTCGTGAACCGGCCAACCCCCTCTCGAACGGAGCCGTCGGCGTGAACAGATTCACCGGCCAGGTCGTCATCGTCACCGGCGGAGGACAGGGCCTCGGCGCGGCGATGGCGCACCGATTCGCCGCCGAAGGCGCCACCGTCGTCATCGGCGACATCGACAAGCACACCGCCGGCGCCCAGGCCGACCGGCTACGCACGGAGTTCGGCCTGCCTGCCGAGGGGGCCGGCATCGACGTCACCGACTCCACGGCGGTCACCGGATGGATCGACGACACCGCCGCCCGGCACGGCCGCATCGACGTACTGATCAACAACGCCGGAATCATCCGCGACAACCGGATCACCGACATCAGCGACGCCGACTGGCGAGCGGTCCTGGACGTCTCGCTGACCGGCGGCTTCTACTGCGCGCGAGCGGTGGTCCCGCACATGCGCGCCCGCTCCCACGGCCGCATCGTCTCGTTCAGCTCGATGAGCTGGCGCGGCAACTTCGGCCAGGCGAACTACGTCGCCGCCAAGGCCGGCATCGTCGGCCTGACCCGCACCATCGCCCTGGAAGGCGCGCGCGACGGCATCACCGCCAACGCCATCGCGCCCGGACTGATCGAGACCCCGATGCTGGCCTCCATGAACGCCGCGGCGCGGGACAAGCTCATCGGCAAGGTGCCGCAACGCGCCACCGGCCGGCCGGCCGACATCGCCGAGGCCGCGGCCTTCCTCGCCTCGCCCGCCGCCGGCTACATCACCGGCGTCGTCCTCGACGTGGACGGCGGGCTCGGCATCGGATCCTCCATCCGCTGATCGGATCCTCCATCCGCCAGTGCCGGTCGCGGCGCCGGCGACACCCCAAGGAGCAGACGACCATGACCGGTTCCTACCCTCCGGTGACCGTCCCCGAACGCCAGGTCCCCATCCCCGCCACCCTCAGCGAGTCCGCCCGGGCGGTCACCGCGATGGGCAGCCGCCTCACCCCCGAACCGTGGCCGCCGCTGGACGACCGAGAGGCGGTGCGGGCGTTCATCGCCGAGCGGGACGGGCTGATCCCGCCGGGCGGTGCCGGGCCGATGGTGGCGTCGTGCTACGGCAGTGCCGACACGGGCGTGCACTGTGAGACCGAGCGCATCGAGCTCGACGACGTCGGCGTCTACCAGGCGGTACCCGACGGTGTCACCGAGGACGACCGGCGCGTCCACCTGGTCATCCACGGCGCGTGGATCAGCGGCGGCGGTGAGATGGCCCGCGCCGGCGCGGTCATGACGGCCGGCGCGCTCGGCGCCCGGACCTGGGCGGTGGACTACCGGATGCCGCCGTTCCATCCCTTCCCCACACCGCTCGACGACTGCCTGACCGCCTACCGCGCGCTGCTGCGGGACCACCGTCCCGAGGACATCATCATCGGCGGCATGTCCGGCGGGGCCAACCTCACCGTCGCCACCATCCTGCGCGCCCGCGACGAGGGCCTGCCCCTGCCGGCCGCCGCCGTGGTCAACACCCCGCCGATCGACCTCACCAAGGCCGGCGACACCCACCACACCAGCCACGGAATCGACATCTCCTACGACGCGGACGAACTGGAGACCGTCTTCCAGCTCTACACCGACGGCCACGACCGCACCGACCCCTATGTCTCCCCGATCTTCGCCGACTTCGGCAAGGGCTTCCCGCCCACCGTCCTGACCACCGGCACCCGCGACTTCCTGCTCTCCGACACCGTGCGCCTGCACCGCAGACTGCTCGCCGCCGGAGTGCCCGCGGAACTGCATGTGTGGGAAGGCGCACCGCACTTCATGTTCCTGGGTATGGCACCGGAGGACCACGAACGGGCCGCACAGGTACGCGACTTCTGCGAGCGGCAGTGGGCCGGAGCGGAAGCGGGACGAAAGGTCGCACAGTGAGCGTCATCACCACCGTGCGCGGCGACATCGCGCCGGCCGACCTCGGTTACACCAGCATGCACGAGCACCTCAACGCCGACATGTCGTTGATGCTCGCCCTGGCCGAGCGATACGGGGCGCCCCCCATGCCGGCCGACCAGCTCACCCTGAAGAATGAGAATCTCGCGTTTCTCCGTGATGGTGGCGCCGCGCTGTCGTCGGAGAGCTCGACGGTGGGCGACATCGACTTCACCACGGCCGAACTCGGCTACTTCTCGCGGATCGGGGGCAGAGCGGTCTGCGACGCCTCACCCATCGGCCTGCGCGGTGATGTCCGGGCCCTCAGGACGGCATCCGAACGCGCCGACGTACATGTGGTGTTCGCCACCGGGCTGTACGTCGCCGATGCCCGGCCCGCCGGATACCAGGACATGACCGAGGACGAGCAGGTGGCCTTCTTCAGGCGCGAGGTCACCGACGGCGTCGGCGACACCGGCCTGCGCCCCGGCTTCCTGAAATGCGCCCTGTCGACGACGGATCCGTCCGCTCCACTGCAGCTCGCCGAAACGACCACGCTCCGAGCCATCGCCCGGGTGTCCGCGGAGACAGGATTGAGTGTGCACGTGCACACCGCGTTCCCGATGTCGCTCACCCAGGTACTCGCCGGCGTCGACATCGCACTCGACGCGGGCATGAGTGTCGACCGGCTCGTCATGATGCACATGGACTCCTTCTTCCGTCCCTGGGACGCCATGGCGGCATACGTGGGGGATATGGAGACGCCCCGCACCATCACCACGGAGACAGCGCGCGCGGTCCTCGACCGCGGGGCCAACGTCGGCCTCGACGCGTGGTCGTCGACCGTGGCACTGCTTCCCGACGACTTCGACCGGATGAAGGGCCTCGTGGATCTGCTCCGTGGCGGATACGGCGACCAGATCGTGCTCGGCCACGACACGACGAGCAAGCCGCACGGCAAGTCGTACGGTGGATACGGCTATACCCGGTTCGGTCAGTTCGTGCCGCCGATGCTGCGGCAACTCGGATTCGACGACGATGCCTACCGACGCCTGGTCATCGACAACCCGGCGCGCATCTTGGCACACGAAGCATGACAGGAAGCCGTGGTGGCGACGCACTGTTGATGGAGACGATGAACGCGGCGAAAAGCGCGTCTCCGGTCGTAGAGATGACGGGACCAATCCCCGTGACCGCCGAGTCCGGCGAGCCTTTCGGCGGCGCGGAATCTCCACCGGGGCTGCCTGTCCAGGCCGGCCTCACCCCGATCCAGGCCTTGCCCACGGCGACCCTCACCCCGGCACGTCGCTTCGGCCTGGAGGACCGTGGCCGCATCGCCGAGGGCTCACGGGCCGATCTGCTGCTCGTGGACGGCGGCCCCACCACCACGATGATCAGCGACACCCTCAACCTGCGTGACGTGTGGCGTTCCGGCACCCGCATCACACTCTCGGCCCGATAGAAACCGCCCCAGCCAACGACCGCTGCCCGCCATGTCCTCCGTGGCGGGCAGCCGCCTTGCGGCCACGCACCCTGAGCTCCGCCATCAGCGAGGGCACGCCATGGGCCGGGGCGGCCACCTGTGAGTGGACGGCGGCCGGTCAGGCCGCGGGGACGGGCAGTAGCCGGTAGGCGTTGCCGTGCGTGATCACGCGGCCGGCGGTGGGCGGTGCGAAGTGGGTGCCGAGGAGGAGGGTGTCCGTGCCGGCGAGGGAGCCGAGCAGCTCGTGGCGCGTGGCCTCGGACCGCCGTGGGTCGATGTCGACGCAGGCGCCGATGGCGGGGTGGGCGAGCTGGACCGGGTGGTGGACGCAGTCGCCGGTGATCAGCGCCTTCTCGCCCTGGCTCGCCAGCTGGACGGCGACATGGCCGGGGGTGTGACCGGGCGTGGGGATCAGACGCAGGCCCGGGGCGATCTCGGCGCCCTCGGCCGGGACGTCGACGACGTCCAGCAGACCGGCCCGCTCGACCGGGATCACGGAGTCGCGGAACATCTGTTCGCGTGCCTCCTCCATGTCGTACCCGGCCCAGAACTCCCGCTCGGTGCGGGAGGTGAGGTAGCGGGCGCGGGGGAAGGTGGGGACCCACTCGCCGTTCGCCTCCCGGGTGTTCCAGCCGACGTGGTCCGCGTGCAGGTGGGTGAGGATCACCAGGTCGACGGAGTCCGGGGGGAAACCGCCGGCGGTGAGGCGCTGAAGGAAGTCGGTCCGCAGGTGGTGCCAGGCCGGGTTGGCCCGCTCCTTGCCGTTGCCGATGCCGGTGTCGACCAGAACGCGCAGTCCGTCCACGACGAACGCGAAGCTGTGACTGTCGATCCGCAGCACGCCTTCACGGTCGGCGAAGTGAGGATGCAGCCAGTCCTGGCCGCTCACCACCTCGGGGGTGGCGTCGGGCAGCAGCCACGGTCCGGTCGCGGGCGGCAGGGCGACTTCGTCCACCCGGTGGACGGTGATGTCGCCCACGGTCCAGGAGGGGAGGGAGGTGGCGAGGGGGATCGGCATGGTGCGTCGTTTCCTTTGCTCTTCGACGGAGGGGGAGTCCGCGGCGACCGCGGGCAGGGGGACTCAAGGAGGCCCCGTCTCCATAAACGCAATGTGTTTGCTTTAAGTCACCGTAGAACTTACGGTCGCGCTAAAGCAAATTGTTAGCTTTTGTTGGGCGTGTCACGTCACTCCCGCCCCGATCGGGAGGGAACGCCCATGTCCTCCGCCGAACTCACCCCGCCCGAGGCCGCCCGCTGGGCCGCCCGCGCCGGACTTCCGCTGCCCACCGACCGCCCCATCGCGGTCGCGGCCACCGCCGACCACATCCACTCCGTCGTCGCGGTCCTGCGGGAGCTGGACTTCGGGGACACCCCGCCCGCCGCCTACCGTGCGGGAGGGGAGCCGCACGATGCGACCGTATGGGCTGTCCCTCGCCGCCGCCGCGGCCGCGATCCGGGCCCGCCGGCTGTCCCCCGTCGAACTGGTGGAGTCGGTCCTCGGCCGCGTCGAGCAGGTCGAACCGCACCGGCGCGTACGTCGCGATCGCCGCGGAGGGGGCCCGTCGGGCGGCGTGCGAGGCCGAACGCGAAGTGGTACGAGGCCTTCACCGGGGGCCGTGCGGTCGACCGCGAGGAGCACGCCCGCCGTCGAGACGGCCATGGACCGCGTCGTCGCCCCCCTGATGTACCGCGTTCTCTTCCGTCCGGCCGGACTGGACACCGCGTACGCGCGTCACCTCGTGGACGAATTCCTCGGCGCGGGAGCGAGGGACGGCCGGTGAGCAGGTGACACGGAACGGCGCGGAACGGCGACGCGGAGCGGTGCCACCCGTCACGCCGCCGGCGCCGTGATCCGCCCGCGCGGACCTGCGAGGACGGCTGCTTCTCCCGCACCGCCCCCCGCCCCGTATCCGCTGCTCGGCGGCATCGTCTAGCGGTGCCGGCCCGCAGCCCGCGCCGGGGCGCCGGTCGTGGAGCGGACCATCAGGCGTGGTGTGAGGACGATCTCGCGCGGGGCCGAACGCCCGTCGTCCAGCCGCTCCACGGCCGCCGCCACCGCATGACGTGCCTGTTCCTCCGGGTTCTGGCTGACGGTGGTGAGGTCGAAACTGGCCAGCCGGGACAGGAGGCTGTCGTCGTAGCCGACGACCGAGAGAGTGCCCGGTACGGAGACGCCCGCCTGGCCGAGCGTGCTCAACACGCCCACCGCGCACCGGTCGTTGCACGCGATGACCGCGCTCGGCAGTCCGTCCTCGGCGAGCAGCAGCTCCGCCGCCCGCGCCCCGGCCTCCTCCGTGTGATCGCCGGGGAGCACCCTGATCCGGTCGCTGAGCCGGTGGGCGCGCATGGCGGTGCGGTAGCCGCGGCGCCGGTCCCCCGCGATGCCGCCCTTGCCCCCGTCGATGAAGGCGATGTCGCGGTGGCCCAGCTCCACCAGATGGGCCACCGCCCGGCCCAGCCCCTCGTCGTCCGAGGCGCGTACGACGTCCAGATCGGCCGCCGGGACCCGTCGCCCCACGGAGATCACCGGCAGGCGGCGGTCGAGCGCGGTCAGCCGCGCGGCGGGAATCTCGGTGCCGAGCAGGACCAGCGCCTCGGCCCGGAAGTCGAGCAGGGTCTCCACGGCCTGGCCCTCGTCGCGGACGCGCGTGAGGGTGGAGAGCGCGAGGTCGTACCCCACCTCCTCGGCCGCGACGTACAGGTTCTCGACCAGCTCGGCGTGGAAGCTGTTGCGGATGTCGAAGGTGACGCCGAGCACGCGGCTGCGCCGGCGCGCGAGCAGGCTGGCCGTGCGGTCCGGGCGGTAGCCGATCCGGCCTGCGGCTTCGAGGACCCGCTCGCGGGTCTGCGCGCTGGGCCCCGGGGCGTTCCTGAGGACCAGTGAGACCGACGCGGGGGAGAGCCCCACCAGCTCGGCGACGTCCTCCAGCCGCGGGCGCCGGTTCGGCGCGCCGTCGGCCTCGCCGGTCTCCCGGCCGTCGGAGCCCGGTCTCTTCACTGGCTGAACCCTCCCAGGCCGTCCGGCCGTTCTGTGCGGCATCTCTTGACACCTCGCGGCGACCCGGCCGATAGTACCAGCGACTTAAAGCGCTTTAAATGCGCTCGGAGCACGAGCGAGAAGGAGGATCCCCATGCCCGCACCGTCGATCGGGGTGGCCGTCATCGGAGCCGGGATGGCAGGCCGCGCGCACCTCAACGGGTACCGCACGGCGTCCACCCTCTTCGATCCGGATCTGCCGGAGGTACGGCTCGTCGCCGTCGCCGACGCCCACGAGCCGTTCGCCCGCGACGCCGCCCGGCGGTACGGCTACCAGCGCGCCGAGACCGACTGGCGGGCCATCGCCGCCGCCCCGGACATCGACGCCGTGAGCGTCGTTGTCGCCAACCCGCTGCACCGCGAGATCGTCGAAGGACTGCTCGCGGCCGGAAAGCACGTGCTGTGCGAGAAGCCGCTGGCGCCGAGCACGGCCGACGCGCAGGCGATGGTCGACGCCGCGGCGCGGACGGACCGCGTGGCCGCCGTCGGCTTCACCTTCCGCCGCTCGCCCGCGATCAACGCGATCCGGGAACAGATCACCGAGGGCGGCCTCGGCCAGGTGCGCCACTTCAACGGTCACTACTGGTGCGACTACGGGCACCACCCCGATGCCCCCATGAGCTGGCGCTACCGGGGCGGCCCCGGCTCCGGCGCGCTCGCCGACATCGGCAGCCACCTCGTCGACCTCGGCGAATTCCTGTGCGGACCCGTCGAGAGCGTGCGCGGTACGGTCCTTACCACCGTGATCACCGACCGGCCGACCCCGCTGGGCACCGCCGTCGGCCACTCCGCGGACGTCCCGGTCGGTGACGAGCGAGTCCCGGTCGAGAACGAGGACATCGCGACCTTCACCCTCACCTTCCGCAGCGGCGCCGTCGGTACCGTCTCCGTCTCCCGGGTCGCCTACGGCCTCGCCAACTCCCTCGGGTTCGAGGTCTTCTGCGACGGCGGGGCAGCCGCGTTCGACCTGGTGCGTCCCGGCGAGTTCACCATCGCCGACGCCTCCCCGGCCGGACCCGTCAACGGATACCGGCAGGTCCTGATCGGCCCGAGCCACCCGTACATCGCGCGGGGGCTGCCCATGGACTTCCCCAGCGTGGGCCACGGGCAGAACGATTTCTTCGCCTTCCAGGCGCGGGCGTTCCTCGACCAGATCGCCGGTCTCGACCGGCTGCCGCACTGCCCTCCGCTCGCCCACGGCCTGCACAACCTGCGGATCCTCGACGCGGCCGTGGCCGCCGCGACCGCGGACGGCGGGAGCGTCGCGGTCGGGTAGGCCGGACAGCGGGCCCGGTCGTCCGGGCCGCGCCGGACGCGCCGGCCGGTCAGGCCCGTGCGGCGACGGTGATGATCTCCGGGCTGGTCCCGGTCAGCGGCTCCCGGTGCCAGTCCCCGTACCGCTCCTGAACGGTGAGACCCGCGTCGGCCAGGAACGATGTCACCGCGTCCGCGCCGAGGAAGCGCAGGGTGGAGCGGCTCAGCCGGGGTTCGTCCCAGCCGGGGCTGGTGCAGCGCGTGGTGAAGGCGACCCTGTCCCCGCCCTCGTACGGATCGGCCTCGTTGGCGACCCGTACGACGTCACCGGCGGCGTCGGCCACCTCGACGGCGCGGTCCGGGGTCCACGCGCGCCAGGCGCGCGCCGCCGGGTTGCGGGTCTCGAAGACGAAGCGGCCCTCGTCGGTCAGGGCGGACCTGACCGCGGCGCACGCGCCCCGTACCTCCTCGTCCTCCAGGAGGACCTGGAAGGCGTGCCCCGTCATGACGACCAGGTCGAACGCGCGCTCCCAGTGGGTGGTGGAGAGATCGCCGAGGATCCACTCGACGTCCGTCCCGCGCCGGGCCTGCTCCAGCATGCCGTCCGCCGGGTCGAGACCGCACAACCGCCCCCGGTGCCCCGCCGCGCGGGCCCGGTGCAGCAGGTCGCCCGTACCGCAACCGACATCGAGTACGGAGCGCGCCGACATCACCAGCGGCAGGTAGAAGGCGAAGTCCGGCCGGTCCGCGCAGACCGCGTCGTACAGCGCGGCCAGATCCCGGTCGGAGAAGAGCCGGTCCACCATGGAGCCTGTATACCCTGGGAACCCGGCCGGTACTGTGGGATTTTCCCAGGGGCAGCACAGGGGAGTGACGGCCCTGACGGTCCTGACGGCAGGAGAACGGCCCTGTGGCAGGGACTTCCGGGCAGATGCGCTGTACGCGGTACGCGCGGGAAATGAGGCAAGGCCGGTGAGCGCGCCGCTGTACCAACTGAAGGCCGAGTTCTTCAAGACGCTGGGGCACCCCGTCCGCATCCGGGTGCTCGAACTGCTCAGCGAGCGGGAGCACGCGGTCTCCGAGATGCTTCCGGAGGTCGGGGTCGAGCCCGCTCAGCTCTCCCAGCAGTTGGCCGTACTGCGCCGTGCCAATCTCGTGGTGACGCGCAGGGAGGGTTCGGCCGTCCACTACGCGCTCGCCCATCCCTACCTCGCGGATCTGCTGAGCGTCGCACGGGCGATTCTCTCCGGGGTGCTGGCAGGGCAGGCCGAACTCCTCGCCGATCTGCGCGCCGCGGATTCCGGCGCCACACCTCCGCAGGGCGGTCGGTACGGGAGTTCCTAGGCCGGCCGGACGAGGGCGCGGCCGCCCGCCGCCCTTCTCGTGGGAGGCTTCCGCGTCCGTCCCGCCGCCTACATGTCCACCTCGTGCTCGATCCGCTTCAACTGGTGGCGCGCCATGGCCAGGTTGGCGCGCGCCCGGTCCAGTACGAGGTACAGGAACAGCCCCTGGCCTGCCGAGCCGGCCAGCGGCCGGATCACGTGGTACTGGGAGCCCAGCGTGATCAGGATGTCCTCGATGGCGTCCTGGATGCCGAGCGTTTCCAGGGTCCGCATCTTGGCCCGTACGACATCGGTGTTCCCCGCCGCGGCGACGGCGAGGTCCAGATCCTTGCTTCCGCCCAGCGTGCCCAGCGCCATGCCGCTGGTGTAGTCGACCAGAGCGGCGCCCACGGCGCCCTCGATCATCATCGCGTCCTTCAGTGCCACGTCCGCGCTTGCCATGAACCCCGGTCCTCTCACCCTGTGAACCCTCAGGATGACGAGTTTATCGAGTAACGACTTACGCGGGATGGCGAATTGAAGATATCTTCAACTAGAAGACATGATTCCGCTTCTGCCGCCCGTTCGGGCGGTCCCGGCCCTGATCCATGGGTGTGCGAGAGGGGGGACGGGCCGGCCCCTCAGGAAACTTCCTCCCGCGCCAGGGAACGGCCACGGTCGCGCAACTGCGAGAGCAGATCCTCCTGGCCGGCCAGCAGCTCGACCAGGATCCGCCGCGCCGCGCGCAGCAGCTCCGCCACGTCCCCGCCCGCCAGCTCGTACACGACGGTCGAGCTGCTCCGCGTCGCCGTCACGATCCCCGCGCGGCGCAACACCGCGAGCTGCTGCGAGAGGCTGGACGGCTCGATCTCGATCGCGGTGAGCAGGTCCCGTACGGGCATCGGCCCGTCCTGGAGGAGTTCCAGCACACGGATGCGCACCGGATGCCCCAGCATCCGGAAGAACTCCGCCTTCGCCTGGTACAGCGGAATCTGCGGCCCCGACACGGAACGCCCCTCACTCTCCGGCGGCGCCACCCCGGCGCCCCGCCACGACGGAATTCCTCCACCCTATTACCCCCTCGCGGCGGGCCGGTTCAGGGGCGCCGCGGCGGCTCGGGCCACTCCCAGGAGACGCCGTGGATGCCCGCCGGGCAGCGGCCCGGCGCCGAGTGGACGGTGTGCGAGGCGTCCAGGGCGACGCGGTGGTTGTAGCTCTTGTCCGCCTCGGAGTGCTCGCGGTAATAGCGGTGACTGACCACCGGAAGGGCCTCCGGATGGAAATAGACATGGAGCAGATAATCGCGCAGCCGGACGCGGGTGCGGCGCTCGTAATGGTCGTCGGTGCCGTCCCCGGGATCGACGGAGAGGGTGTAGTCGATGACCACCGTCTCGTTCTTGGCGAGTTGCCGGCCGAACTCTATGTCGAGGACGACCGTACTCACTTCGGGAAGAAAGCGGACAGGCCCGGGAATTCCGCAGCGCACCGTGGTGCGGACCGCGCGCGCCCCGCTGTCGACGGTGTGGACGGCGGTGAGCCGGTCGGCGCCCTCACGCGCCGCGCGCAGCACCTGCTGGATGGCGATGGAGCACAGCCGCCGGTTCTCGTCGATGGTGACGGTCTCCCGGATGCTCAGCGTGGAGATGGCCTCGTTGAGCCGCGCGAAGTCGGGGCCGAGGATCTGTTCCGCCAGGGAGTTCTCGCCGAAGACGCGGTGGGAGGAGCTGAGGTCGTGGGCGGGCGGCGCGACCCGGCCACGGGGACGGTACGGGCCGATCAGCGAGCGCAGTGTGCCGGGCGGCAGTTCGAGGATGGTCTCCAGCGCGTCCACGGCGCGCAGCGAGTCCGCCCGTTCGGGCTCGCTGCGCCCCCGCTGCCAGTAGCTGAGGGTGGTCAGGCTGATCTGGATGGACTGCTCCGCGAGCCGGCTGCGTACACGCTCCAGGGACAGGCCGCGTCTCTTGATGGCCTGCTGGAAGACCTCGGCGAAGACGGGCGAGGAGGGATCCGGGTCCTGATGCACTGGATTCCCCTCCGGGTCGAGCGGTGGAGCCGCGCCGTGCCCGCACGGGCAGGACCGCCCACCGTATCCGATGGGCGGTCCTGGGGGCCGGTGGGGGCGGCCCGGTGATGCGGTACGCGGGGCGTTCGCGCCCGGGTGGGATCAGTTGGTGTTGAGGGTGAGGCCGTAGTGCGAGAGGGCGTCGTCCAGCGGCTGGAAGTAGGAGGAGCCGGGCGAGTTGACACTGCCGGTGCAGCGCTGCGCGGACGGTCCGCCCGAGGTCATCCCCTGGGCCTGGTTGCCGGAGATGTAGGCGCCGCCGCTGTCGCCGCCCTGGGTGCAGACCGAGGAGCTGCCCAGGCCGGTGACGACGGTGTTGGGACCGCCGTTGGCGTCGCTGTAGGTGACGGTCACGTTGTACGAGTTGACCTTGCCGCAGGTCCAGAAGGTCGTACGGCCCGACTTGCACAGGGCGGCGCCGGACGCGGCCCGCGAGCTGCCCTGGACGGCGACGGTGCCCGCGCTGCCGTACGTGCCGACCTGCGTGGCGATGGAGCTGCCCGAGTCGACGGCCGCTATGCCCATGTCGACGCTGCGGCTGCCGACCGCGAACCGGGTGTTGGTGCCCTGGGCGAAGCGCGTGCCCTTGTACGACAGGACGGGCAGGTCCTCGATGCAGTGGCCGGCGGTGACGAGGTACTGGCGGCCCGACGCGTCACGGGCGCCGTAACCGACGGAGCAGACGTAGCCGTTGAAGGACATCTCGTCACCCGGGGAGACGACGGCCTGGGTGGACAGTTCCTCCGTGCCCTCGACCACGCGGACGGCGTCACCGTGGGCCTTCGCGGCCGTGAGGAAGGACTGCGCCGCCGCGCTCCTCGCGCTGTTGACCTCGACGGTGACGGTGTCGGTGGCGAGATCGACCGACCAGGCGGTCACCCCGTCGGGCGTCCGGTCGAGGGCCTTGGCGTCCAGCTCCGCCTTGATGCGGTCGAGCGCGGCCTGGCCGTGCTCGGCCACCCGCGGGGTCAGACCGGCGTCCTCGATGCGCTGTTCGGCGCGGGGGTCGGCGGCGTTGACGACGAGGGCGCCGGCTCTGTCGAAGAAGGCGCCGTCCGTGGCGACCCCCTGCCGGTCGAGCTTCGAGAGTTCGGCCTGCTGGTCGGCCTGGTCGTCCAGCCGGGCGGCGGCCGCGGTCTCGCTGACGCCGAGTGAGGTGGCCAGGGCCTTGACCATCGCCGGGTCGTAGCGCTCGGCGGTCTGTTCGCCCGCCTGGGCTCCGGTCACGACGGTGACGGAGAGCAGCGCGCCCGCGGCGGCGGCCGCGAGGATGTTCCGGGAGACTCGCACAGTCATTCCTTCCGGTTCACGGAACACACGGCCGTGTATGGGGGGAGGAAAACGGCGTGGGGGAGCCGTTTTCACAGAGGGGGGAGCCGTGTGTCCGGCGGCAACCAGGTTGCTTGGTGGCCGCGTTCGGAACTCTGGCCTATTTTCTCGGGCCGATTCAAGAGAGTTCCGGCGGCAGGAATTCAACAGAGTTGAACCGCCCTGTTGAAACTCTTCGAGGGGAAAGGGAAAAAGAGGAATATGCCGGGCGCCGGGCGCGGTGGATGTGGTCGAACCGTGTGCTCGCGGCGAGTGTTCGATGGAGGGGTGTTTCGTGCGGTGCGGTGTTTCGTGCGGTGCGGTGGATCGTGTGGTGAAGGGACGGGGTGACGAGAGGGAGCGGCAGGGAGCGGGGGCCGGGGTCATGGGCGGCCGGGGGGGTGTCGTGGGCCGCGGCGTTGACGCCTCGATCCGCGCGGGCGGCGCCTTCGCGGCGGGCCGGCTCGGCGGGCTGCCGGACGGCCGGGACCAGGAGACCCGGCTCCGGCCCGGCCGCCGCGCCGTCTCCCGGGTGCTGCTCCCGCCCTCCGGGCGCGCGGTACTGGAGCCGGCCCGCCGGGCCGTCGCCCTGCTGGGGAACGGCTCGCCGCGCGCCGGTACCTGACCCGCTTGTCGCTCGTGCGGCGCTCCTGGGGGCCGTCCCGCGCGGCGCGGTATACTAGTTGTATGCAACCGTGGGGGAAGTCGTGACGTCGGGCCGCGAGAAGGCGTACGCGTTCCTCAAGGAGGAAGTCCTCACCGACCCCGCTCTCCAGGGCGGGTTCCTCTCCGAGCAGGAGATCGCGGACCGTATCGGCGTCTCCCGCACCCCCATCCGCGAGGCGCTGCTGCTGCTCGCCGCGGAGGACCTGGTCAGGCTCGTCCCCAAGCGCGGCGCGCAGATCGTTCCCCTCTCCGGGAGGGAGATCACCGAGCTGATGGAGTTGCGCGGCATCGTCGAGCGGTACGCCGCCGAGCGCGTCGTCCCGGACGGCCGGGCCCCCGTGGCCGAGCTGACGGCGTTGCTGGAGCGGCAGCGTGAGCTGAGCGGGTCCGAGCACGCCAAGGAATTCATCGCGGTGGACCACCAGTTCCACGCGACGATGGTCGCCGCCGTGGGCAACGCGCTGCTCACCCGCCACTACGACGGGCTGCGCAGCCGGCAGATCCGGGCCGGAGTGGTGGCGCTCTACAACCAGCACGGCCGGCAGGAGTCCGTGCTGCGGGAACACCGTGCGATCCTGACCGCGATCGCCGCCGGCGACGCGGGGGCCGCGTGCACGGCGATCGACAGTCATCTGGAAACGACCCTCAAGGTCCTCCTCGCGGGCTAGGCGCTCTGTCTGACGAATAGCGCCGTCCGCCCGTAGGGCGGGGCGCGCGGCGTCCGGTGCACTGCACTCGCTCCGTCTCGGCGCACTGAACGGCCCTTCGGATGCCGAGCGCGATCGCGAGGCGGAGGATCGGCACCCTCGATGGCCCGGACGTACGCGGACGACTCCGACCACGCGGCGAGCGTGCGTGCCAGGCGTCGCGTGTTAGGCGGGATGTGTCAGACAGAGCCTGGGGAAACCAATCAACTCGCTGCGGAGAGGCGGCGGTTGGCCAGTACGGGCACGGCTCGGCGTACGGAGGTGACCTCGTCGGGATCGAGGTCGGCCAGCAGCATCCCCGGTTCCCGGCCGAGTGACTGTCGTACGGTCCCGTCGGGGCCGATGACCGCGCTGTGGCCGATCCCGGTGGGCGCCTTCGACGTCGCGGGCGCGCCGGACGCCGCCGGGTCCGCCTGGTCCACGGCGGCGAGCCAGAGAGTCGCGTCGAGGGCACGGGCACGCGTCAGCAGCTCCCACTGCTCGCGCTTGCCCGGCCCCGCGCCCCACGACGCCGGCAGCAGCGAGACGACCGCGCCCGCGTCGGCGTGGGCCCGGAACAGCTCGGGGAAGCGGACGTCGTAACAGGTCGCGAGGCCGATGCGGAGACCGTCCACGTCGATGGTGACCACTTCGGAGCCGGGCGCCACGGTGTCGGACTCGGCGTAGCCGAAGGCGTCGTACAGGTGGATCTTGTCGTACGACGCCTCCACCCCGGGGCCGGTGGCCAGCAGTGTGTTCGCCACCTTGCCGTCCGGTGCGGGGGTGAACATCCCCGCGACCACCACGAGCCCGGTGTCCTCGGCGATCCGGCGGACCTCCCCGGCCCAGGGGCCGTCGAGCGGTTCGGCGACCGGGGCGAGCGGGGTGCCGAAGCAGGCCATCGACGCCTCGGGGAAGACGACGGCGCGGGCGCCCCCGTCCGCCGCGCGGTGGGCCTGTTCGCGGAGGAGTCCGATGTTCGACCCGGGGTCGGGGCCGGTGGTGAGCTGGCTCAGCGCGATGCGCATGGGCGGTTCCTTCCGTGTGTACGGGGTGAGGCGTGCGGAGGCCGTGGGCAAGGGAGTCGGGGCGGTGCGGTCAGCGGGTGGGTGCCTCGTCCGGCCGTACGGAGGCCGGAGCCGCGTCCTCGGCCGGAGTGTGCGGCGGATCCTCCTCGTCGGAGTCCGCGCCGTCGCGGCCCAGCCACACGCCGCCGATCGTGACGACCGCGGTGATCGCGATGTAGAGCGCCAGCGGCACCCACGAGTGGTACGCGTCGAGCAGCGCCGTGAACAGCAGCGGAGCCACCGCCCCGCCCACGACCCCGGCCAGGGTGTAGGCGAGCGACGAGCCCGTGTAGCGCAGTCGCGGGGAGAACTGCTCGGAGATGAAGGCCGCCTGCGGACCGTACATCAGCGAGTGGATGGCGAGCGCGACCACCACACCGGCGGCGAGCAGAGGCCAGCTCCCGCCCGCGGTCAGCGGGAAGAACACGAACGGCCACACGCCGGCCGCCACCGCGGAAATCCCGTACAGCAGGCGCCGGTTGACCCGGTCCGAGAGGGCGCCCGCCAGGGGGATGAGGAAGATCTGGAACGTGGAGCCGATCAGGACGGCGGCCAGCGCCGAGCCGCGTGACATACCGAGTTCGCCGGTCGCGTACGTCAGGACGAAGACGGTGAACAGCGCGTACAGCACGTCCGGGGCGATCCGGCTGAGGATCGCCGCGGTCAGGGCACGCGGGTGGGTGGTGAAGACTTCCCTGATCGGTGCCTCGGGGCGCTTCTCCTCCGCCTCCATGGCCAGGAAGACCGGGGTCTCCTCCAGCTTCGTACGGATCCACAGCCCGAAGACGACCAGGACCCCGGAGAGCAGGAACGCCACCCGCCAGCCCCAACTGACGAACTGCTCGTCCGTCAGCAGGATGCCGAGGGCGGCGAGAACACCGTTGGCGAGCAGATTGCCGGCGGGCGGGCCGACCTGTGCGGCCGAGGCGTAGAAGCCGCGCCGCCGCGGATCGCCGAACTCGCTGGAGAGCAGTACGGCGCCGCCCCACTCGCCGCCGACCCCGACGCCCTGTGCGAAGCGGAGGATCACCAGCGCGATCGGGGCGGTCACGCCGATCGTCGCGTACGACGGGAGCAGGCCGATGAAGAGGGTCGCGACGCCGATCAGGACGAGCGTCGCGATGAGGACCTTCTTGCGGCCGATCTTGTCACCGAGGCGGCCGAAGACGAAGCCGCCCAGTGGGCGGGACACGTAGCCGACGGCGTACGTGGAGAACGCCAGCAGGGTGCCGGTGGCCGGATCCTCCGAGGGGAAGAACACCTCGCCGAAGACCAGGGCGGCGGCCACGGAGTAGATGGCGAAGTCGTACCACTCCAGGGCGGTTCCGGTGAGGCTGGCGAAGAAGGCGCGGCGGACCGCGGAGCCGCCGGGCGGGGGTTGATCCGTACTCGTGGTGGTGTGGTTCACGGCATCCGTCCTTGGGTGGGGCGCACCGCCGTCGGGGGAGGGCGCGCTGTCGACCTTCCGGCATACTTCTTGTATACAGGTGGTATGCGCAAGTCTTCCGCGCAAAGTTAACCTCGCCGATACCGCGAACGATGTGGAGAACTCCCATGGCGCTGCTCACCTTCGAACTGCCCGACGGCACCACCCGGCAGGCCGATGTCGTCCAGGTGCTCAACGCCGGCTACGCGGGCCGCAGCCAGGACGACGTGGCCGCGCACGTGGCCGAACTGGCCGAGCTCGGCGTGCCCGCGCCGTCCGTCACCCCCGCCCTCTACCCGGTTTCCCCGTACCTCGCCCAGCACACCGAGCGGGTCAGCGTCCAGCACGGGCGCACCTCCGGTGAGGCGGAATGGGCCCTGATCGTGGACGGGGAGGGCGAGCTGCTGCTGACCGCCGCCTGCGACCACACCGACCGCGAGCTGGAGGTGCACGGGGTGGCCTGGAGCAAGAACGCGGGCCCGGACGTGCTCGCCCGCCGCGCCTGGCGGCTGGCCGACGTGCAGGACCGGCTCGACAGCCTCACCCTGCGGGCGTGGGTGGGCCGCGAGGGCGGCGAATCCCTCATCCAGGACGGCACGCTCGCCGAACTGCTGACCCCGGCGTACTGGGCCGAGGTGCTGCGGGAGCGCGGCGATCTCGTGCCCGGCACGGTGCTGATCTCCGGCACGATCCCCATGGCCGAGGGCGTCGACCAGTTCGCCGACCGCTGGCGGGTGGAGCTGGGCGACCCGGGCACCGGCGACACGATCGGGCTCGCGTACGACGTGGTGCGCATGCCGGCGCCCATCGGCTGACCCGCGCCGCCGGTCCCGGGCGCGCGTACGCATCCGTAGACAGTGTCTACTCGGTGCTGGTGGACGGTGTCTATGAGTGAAAATGACGCGGGCCCGCGGGCCCGGCTGGTGGCGGTCGGTGTCGATCTCGTGGCCCGGGAGGGCGTGCAGGCGCTCTCCCTGCGCGAGATCGCCCGGCAGGCCGGGGTCTCGCACGGCGCGCCGCGCCGCTACTTCCCGACGCATGCCGCTCTGCTGTCCGCCATCGCACGCCAGGGCTTCGCCGGGCTCGCGGACGAGGTCGCCGCGGCGATGGCGGACTGCGATGCGGTGGACGACGACGATACGAGCGCCGCGGGCGCGGGCGCGGACGCTGGGGCGGTGGTGTTCGGCGGGGGGAGCCCTCGCGCCCGGATCCTGGCGCTCGGACGGGTCTATCTCGGCTTCGCGGCGGCCAACCGCGGCATGTTCGAGCTGATGTTCCGCCATGACCTGCTGGAGAACGGCGGGCTCGGGCAGGCCCCGGGGCTGCGCGAGACCAGCCTGCCGCTCTTCGGCGTGCTCGTGGACCTGGTCCGCCGCGCGGGGACCCGGGCCGACGGGGAGCCGGGGCCGGCCGAGGAGCTGACGCCGGAGGTGGTCGCGGGCGCGCTGTGGGCCAATCTGCACGGCGTCGCGCAGTTGTGGGCGTGGGGCAGTCTTCAGCTCGCCTCGGGCGACGACGACGCCGAGCCACTGCTCCGCGCCGCGCTCGACGCGCACCTCGGGCCGGAGCGCCCGTGAACTCCGGGGAGCCGACGAGGCCCGCGACGTCCCGGAATTCCGGAGAGTCGACGGGCCCCGCGATGTCCGTGAACTCCGGGGAGCCGACGAGCCACGCCGCGTCCGTGAAGCCCGGGCTTCCGCGGCGTCTCGTTCTCGCCGGGAGCGTCGCCGGTGCCACGATCGTCGCCCTCTACGGCACCGTACTGTCCGTCGCCCCTCGGAAGCGGGGTGCGCGTCCTGCCGCTGGCCGTGCTGATGGTGCTCAGCGCACCCGTCGCCGCCGCACTGTCGCGCCGGCGGGGCCGCGCGGGACGGCCGTGCCGGCGATGGTCCTGATCGTCCTCGGCGTCCTGACGCTGTCCACGCTCGACCGGGCGTCGCCGCCCCTGGTGATCAGCGGCGGCTTCCTCGTGCTGGGGGCCGGTTTCGGTACGGTCATGGTCACCGCGACGGCCGTCGTCGTGCGCCACGCGCCGGTCGCCCGGGCCGGCCGGGTGGCGCGGGCGGTGCGCGGGACGGCGGGCCGTACGGGGCGGCACCGTACGGCGGCGCGGAAGGCCTCACCTCCGCCATGGGCACCACGCCGCCGGTCCTCGCGGCCGTGGCCGCGCTCGGCGCGCTGCTCGCGACCAGGCTTCCCGGACCGGGGACGGACCCGGCCGGCGGCTCCGGCGGAAACTTATCGATCTTGGACAGGCGTTCCCAACAGTCCGACTCGTGTGTAGCGTCTAGGCGCCGGGCTCCTGGTGAACCGGCTCCCACGCCCTGCTCGACCCCACAGGAGAGTTCGTTGAAACGACCGCCCTACCTCGCCGCCGCCGACCGCTACGAGGGCATGCGGTTCCAGCGCAGCGGTCTGAGCGGCGTACGGCTGCCGCAGGTCTCCCTGGGGCTGTGGCACAACTTCGGTGACACCGCCCCGCTGGAGAAACAGCGCGCCGTGCTGCGCCGCGCCTTCGACCGGGGTGTCTCCCACTTCGACCTCGCGAACAACTACGGCCCGCCGTACGGCAGCGCCGAGGCGAACTTCGGGACGATCTACGCGCAGGACTTCCAGCCCTACCGCGACGAGCTGTTCCTCTCCACCAAGGCGGGCTACGACATGTGGCCCGGTCCGTACGGCGAGTTCGGTTCCCGCAAGCACCTGCTGTCGAGCCTCGACCAGTCGCTGAGCCGGATGCGCGTGGAGTACGTCGACCTCTTCTACTCGCACCGCTTCGACCCGGACACGCCCCTGGAGGAGACGGTGGGGGCGCTCGCCTCGGCCGTACAGCAGGGCAAGGCCCTGTACGCCGGGCTCTCCAACTATCCGCCGGAGCAGATGCGGCGCGCCTCCGAACTCCTCAAGGAGCTCGGCACCCCGCTGCTGATCAACCAGCACGCGTACAACATGCTCGACCGCGGCATCGAGCGGAACGGGCTGATCGCCGCCTCCGACGAGGTCGGCGCCGGGGTCATCGCCTTCTCGCCGCTCGCGCAGGGGCAGCTCACCGACCGCTATCTCAACGGGGTGCCCGCCGACTCGCGGATGGCCGTCGGTCACTTCCTCAAGCGGGACACGCTCAGCGACGAGAAGCTGACCCTGCTGCACGCGCTCAACAAGGTCGCGGGCGACCGCGGCCAGACCCTGGCCCAGCTCGCGCTGACCTGGGTGCTGCGCGACGCGCGCGTCACATCGGTGCTGATCGGCGCCAGCAGTGTCGGCCAGCTCGACCAGAACCTGGCCGTCCTGGACGCCACGCCCCTGACGGAGCAGGAACTGGCCACGATCGACGCTCTGCTGGCGGACAGCGCGGTGGCGTAGCGGTAGGTACGGGGCGGCGCGCCACGTACCGCACGGCCTGGAGGAGGGGCCGACCGGAGGAGAAGCCGGTCGGCCCCTCGGCGTGTCCGGCCAGGGCGATGCCCGGCGTCCGGAGTGGGTTTCACAGCTCCCGGCGGAAGGCGGCCAGGAGCTGTCTCGTATGGTTCGCGGGCTCCGCGTGGGTGACCATCCGGTCCATCGCCTGCATGTGCGCGGACACCTCGTGGGCGTCGTCCAGATAGAGCGCCCCGGTCAGATACTCGATGTAGACCATGTCGGGCACTTCGGGGATGTCGAAGCGGAACAGAACGAACGGGCTGTACGTGCCCGGGTGCGGCCCCGCGCCGAACTCGGCTATCTGGAGCGTCACGTTCGGCATCTCGACCGCTTCGATCAGCCGGTCGATCTGGGCGCGCATCACGGCCTTCGAGCCGACGGGCCGGCGCAGCACCGTCTCGTCGAGGACGGCCCAGAAGGCAGGGGCGTCGGAGCGTGTGAGCAGCGCCTGTCTCTCCATCCGCAGGGCGACATGGCGCTCGATCCGGTGCGGGTCGGTGGTCCGGCCGACCGCCCCCGTGGCCAGGACCGCGTGCGCGTACTCCTCGGTCTGGAGCAGCCCCGGCATGAAGTGCGGCTCGTACGAGCGGATGGTCTTCGCGGCCTCTTCGAGGCTGACGTACCCGCTGAACCAGTCGGGGAGTATGTCGTGGAACCGCTGCCACCAGCCGGGCTTGTTGGCCTCCTCGGCCAGCCGGAGGAAGACCTCGGTGTCCTGGGGGCCGAGCCCGTACTCGGGCAGCAGGAACTGGAGGTAGGGGATCTTGAGGGAGACCTCGGCGGTCTCCATCCGGCGGACGGTGGCGGCGGTGACCCGGAGCAGCCTCGCCGACTGTTCCCGGCTGAGCCCGGCCCTCTCGCGGAGTGACTGGAGCTGCCTGCCGAGAACGAGCTGCCCGATGGTGGGGGCAGGCCGAGGCTCGCTCACACTCCACCCCCGACGACCGGTGTCATACCGGGGAGTCTGTCACAGCGGTACGGGGGTGAGGAGGCCCTGTTGACGGCTTGTGATGTCTGTGCGGCGGGCCGCACGTGGACGGGAGGAACGGAGGGGGAGAGGGAGGGAGAGGGAGGGGGAGGGGAGACGAGGCGACGGCGGTGAGAGCCGCCCGTCAGGCGGGCCGAAGGGGTCGCGTCCCGGAACCCGGACCCGACCCCAAACGCCTGCGCGGGCCCCGGCCCGG